>JAQXVF010000089.1 GCA_029224785.1 Bacillota bacterium | reverse complement strand
TGGTGCAAGAGATGGGACTCGAACCCACACGGCGGTCACCACACGCACCTCAAACGTGCTTGTCTACCATTCCAACACTCTTGCATTTGCTACGTTATTATAACTGCCGGATTCCCGTTTGTCAAGCCTTTTCCGAAGAATCCCTTGCGAAGCAGGGGGAAATATGGTACATTGTAGACAGAAACCCAGGAGGTGGACTATGATAAGATTCTTTGTGGAACCGGAGGATCTGGAAGAAGATTTTCCAAGGCTGACAGGGGAAAACGCCAACCACGGCAGGGTGCTTCGCCTGCGGACAGGAGAGCAGCTGCTCCTGTGTGACGGTCAGGGCCTGGAGGCATTGTGCCGCATTTCCGGTGTGGAAGGAAAAGACTTCTGTCTGGAGGTGGTCGAGCGTCGGGAATCGGTGACGGAGCCGGCCGTCCGGGTCAGCATATACATGGCCTTTGCCAAGGCAGACAAGCTGGAGCACGTGATCCAGAAGGCAACGGAGCTGGGTGCCTACGAGATTGTCACCTTCCCCACGGCACGGTGTGTATCCCGACCGGACAGCAAAAGTCTGGAAAAAAAGCTGGAACGCTGGCAGAAGATCGCTGCCTCCGCTGCAGAGCAGTCCGGAAGGGGGCGGATTCCCCGGGTGGTGGTGCTTTCCGGGTATGACGAAGCATTGGAGCGGGGAACAAAAGCGGATAAGGCACTGCTTTTTTACGAGAATGAACACGCCACAACACTGAAAATGGCCCTGAGCTCCGGAAAGATGGAGACGGTCAGCCTTCTGACCGGGCCTGAGGGCGGTCTGGAGGAGGATGAAGTAAAGAAGGCATCCGGGATGGGGTTCACGGTCTGCACCCTGGGGAGCCGGATCCTGCGCTGTGAAACAGCGCCGCTGTGCGCCCTTTCCGCGGTGATGTTTGCCGCCGGGGAATTCTGAGAAACCGCTTTCCTGCCGGTTATTTGTGGTATTTGCTTCCGGCCTGGATGGCTTCCGCCCGGTAAAGCTGTTCCAGCACCATGACCCGGGCCAGATGATGGGGGAAGGTCATGGGACTCATGGAAAGCTGAAAATCTGCTTTGTCCTTGATTCGCTGGGCCATGCCGAAGGAGGAGCCGATGAGAAAACAGGCGCTGCTTTTTCCGGACAGCTTTATGCTGCCGACCGTTTCCGCCAGCTTTTCGCTGGAGATCAGCTTTCCCTCCGGAGTCAGGACGCAAAGCCAGGCGCCTTTTGGGATTCTCGAAAGAATCAGGTCGGCCTCTTTCTCCAATCCGGCGTTGATTTCCGCAGGGGAGGGGTTTTCCGGCAGGCGGCATTCCGGAAGCTCCAGGATCTGGAACTTACAATAGCCGCTAAGGCGCTTTTCATACTCCTCGCAGGCGCTCAGATAGAATTTTTCCTTCAGTTTTCCCATGGCGATCAGTGTGATTTCAAACATTCGGATCATCCTTTCTCCGATGAGAATAACACAGTTTCCGGGAAAAAGCAAGGAAAGAGACAATCCGAGGGTGTTTCTGGAAAGTTTACAATTTCTTTTGGTTCCGGAAGAGCGGAAGTGGTATACTATGAGAAATAATGAAAAACCATGGGGAGGTATGCACATGAAGAAGCTGCTGCTGTTTCTGACGGCGTGTATTGCGGCATTTGGCATGTCAGCCTGCGGAAAAAACCAGCCTGCCCAGACTACGCTGCCGCCGGCGGGGGCAGCCGGAAGCGCAGTCACGGAGACTGCACAGCCGGAGGAAACGGAGCCGGATGACACCGTCCGCTTGACGGTGTGGGTGAATCAGTCCGAAACGGAAATCACAGAAGAAATGACAGAGGCATTCCGACAGGCCTTCCCGGATGCCGCTTTTGAAATCACGGTGGAAGGTGTGGAACAGGACTCCTGCCGGGAGAAAGTGATGGATTCCCTGATGGATGCGGCGGATCTGTTTTGGATCTCCGACAGGGACCTGCAGGCGATGGCAGAGGAGAAGGCACTGCAGCCTGTGGTCATGAGCCCGGAGACCATCCGGAAGAGGAACTTCGACGGCGCATCGGAGGCGGCTACCGGTCAGGACGGCACTCTGTACGCCTACCCTGCCTCCGGCTCCGGAGATCCGGTCCTGTATTATAACAGCGGGATCTTCACGAAAGAGGACGTGCAGTCCCTGGAGGCTATGTGCAGCAAAGCGGCAGAGGGGGACAGCCGGATCGGATGGTCGCTGGGCTTTGACGATGGCACCCTGCTGTATTCCTTCTTTGCCGGCGCAGGACTTCGGGTGGAAGCATCGGAGGACGGAAAAGGCAATTTCTGCGACTGGGACTGCCCGGAGGGCGAGGCGGTATGCCGGGGAATCCTGGAGTTGACTGCCACCGGTGCGATGGTTTCCGCTGCCCGGGAGGAGCTGCTTTCTCAGGCGGAAAGTGGTGCCCTTGCAGCCTGGATTGGCAGCGCGGAGGACAGGGCCCGGGCGGAAAAAATCCTGGGAGAGCAGTTTGCCTGTGCCAAACTTCCCGCCTTTCAGGCGGGAGACCGGCAGATCCAGATGGCATCTCTGGCAGAATTCGATCTGGTGGCAGTGAATCCCTATTCGGATCACGTGGGCTACGCCATGATGCTGGCCCAGTGGCTGACCGACGGGGAAAACCAGCTCCTGCGCTATGAGAAAACGGGAAAAATCCCGGTGAACCGGGAGGCGGCCCAATCCGAGAAATTGGCGGGTGACCCGGTGGATGGGGCAATGGCTGCGCAGATGGCGTATGCCCTGGCAAACCGTATCGGCAGCAACTATTGGGAAAGTGCAGCCGCCCTTTCCAAGGCTCTTTCGGAAGGAAATCCCGGAGAACAGCCCCTGTCCGTGCTTTTGGACATTGCGGCTGCCGGAATGTCCGGAAAATAAAAGAAAGCCCGTCTTACGACCGGGCATTTCTGTATTTTCGTTGGGTGGCAAGGCCACCGCGGATGTGCCGCTGGGCCTTGTTCCGGTCCAGAACCTCACGAACGGCGCAATACAGCGTGTGATTACACTCCGGAAGACGCTTTACCAGGTCCTTATGCACCGTTGATTTGGATATTCCGAATTTCTGTGCGGCTGCGCGGACGGTGGAGCCGGTTTCGATGATGTACACAGCAAGAGCGCAGGCTCTTTCCTCAATGGTGTCTGGCATAGATGTCCCTCCCTGCTGTGTGGCTAAGACATGGTATGTCTGCCGGAAAGGGATTATGCGTCCTTGACAGGCCGGAGCGGAAGGGATAGAATAAGTACAAAGATCAAAGGATAGGAGTGCCTTGACATGATCCTGTTTCACAATGATTACAGCGAGGGCTGCCACGAGTCCATCCTTCGGCGGCTGGCGGAGACCAACCTGGAGCAGACCGCCGGCTACGGAACAGACCCGTACTGCAAAAGTGCGGCGGACCGGATCCGCTCGCTTTGCGGAGATCCCCGGCTGGAGGTTCACTTTCTGGTAGGCGGCACCCAGGCGAATCTGACGGTGATCGATGGTGCGCTGCGGCCCCATCAGGCTGCGGTGGGCGCAGAGTCTGCCCATATTAACGTTCACGAGACCGGTGCTGTGGAGGCTGCGGGCCATAAGGTCCTGGGGCTTCCCTCCCGGGACGGGAAGATCACCGCGGAGCAGGTCAGTACCCTGGTTTCCCAGCATTATTCTCAGGACGGACCGGAGCACACGGTTCAGCCCAAGCTGGTGTATATCTCCAATCCCTCGGAACTGGGGACCCTTTACACCCTCCGGGAGCTGGAGGATCTCCATGCCGTGTGCAAACAACACAGAATGTATCTGTTCCTGGACGGGGCAAGACTGGGGTACGGCCTGGCTGCCAGCGGCAATGATGTCACGCTGCAGGATCTTGCCCGGCTGTGTGATGTGTTCACCATCGGCGGAACCAAGGTAGGTGCCCTGTTTGGTGAGGCGGTGGTGTTCTCCAATCCCGCCATCGGGGAGGATTTTCGGTACCTGATCAAGCAGCACGGCGGAATGCTGGCAAAGGGCAGACTGCTGGGATTGCAGTTTGACACCCTGATGAAGGATGATCTGTACATGAAGCTGGCATCCCATGCTGACCGCCTGGCGGACAGGATCCGCCGGACCATCGACTCTCTGGGGTATCCGTATCTGGTGGAGGGAACCACCAATCAGATTTTCCCCATTCTGCCGGACTGGTTCCTGGCGGAACTGGGAAAGAACTTCACTTTTTCGGAGCAGGAACGGGTGGATGAGACCCACAGAGCCGTCCGCCTGTGCACCAGTTGGGCCACCACTCAGGAGAATGCGGATGCGCTGTGCGCGGAAATGGTCCGCATTGCTTCCATGGACAGATAAGGAGGGAGCCGGTTGCAGATCGATAAAAAAACCCTTCGCAGCATCTTTCTTGGAATTGTTGGATGTATTGTCCTATACTGGTTGCTGCATGAGACGGCACGGCTGATGGCGCTGCTGAAAGGAGTCTTGCGCATTTCCTTCCCCTTCCTGGTGGGCGCGGTTCTGGCCTTTGTGCTGAACGTGCCCATGCGAGGCATTGAGCGGTGCCTTCACGGCATCCGCAAACCCGGCATTCGACGGACGGCAGCCATATTGCTGACATTTGTCGCGGTGTTTGCGGTGATGGCCGGCACGGCGGTGCTTCTGCTTCCCCAGATCGGAGAAACGGT
This sequence comes from Bacillota bacterium, assembly GCA_029224785.1. Classification (GTDB taxonomy): domain Bacteria; phylum Bacillota; class Clostridia; order Oscillospirales; family Oscillospiraceae; genus Faecousia. Next base: position 18,705 of record JAQXVF010000089.1, on the reverse strand, counting down.
GGAAAAGCTGGTATCCACCCTGCCTGCCTTCTTTACCCGGGTCCAGGAACAGGTTACCGCCTACCTGGAAGAGCACCCTGAGGTGATGGAGTGGCTGGTGGCCAACACAGACTTTGAAAAGCTGGACGTGCAGTCGCTGGTGGAAAAGGTGATGAGCATTGTATCCAACGGGTTTTCTTCCGCACTGGACAAAACCTACTCTCTGCTGGTGTCCTTGTTTAAGAGTGTCTTTAATGCGGTCATCGCCCTGGTGTTTTCCCTGTACTGCATGGGAAGAAAGGAGGTCCTGGCCCGCCAGGGACGGAAACTGCTGTACGCCTTCCTTCCGGAAAAGGTCTGCGACAACATCGTCCGGATCCTGCAGATGACGAACCGTACCTTCTCCAACTTCATTTCCGGCCAGTGCCTGGAGGCAGTGATCCTGGGCTGTATGTTTGCGGTGGCCATGCTGGTGTTCAAAATGCCCTATATCCCCCTGGTCAGTGTGGTCATCGCGGTGACGGCGCTGGTCCCCATTGTGGGCGCCTGGGTGGGGTGCATTGTGGGAACCTTCTTTATCATGGTGGACAGTATGCCCCTTGCGCTGGGCTTTGTGGTGCTGTTTTTGGTACTTCAGCAGATCGAAAATAACCTGGTGTATCCCAAGGTGGTGGGAACCTCCATCGGTCTGCCGGGTATGTGGGTCCTGGTGGCGGTCACCGTTGGCGGGGAGTTGATGGGTGTGTTTGGAATGCTGCTGTTTATTCCCCTGGCATCCGTGCTGTACGCCCTGTCAAGGGAGCTGGCGGACCGCAGAATCGCGGAGCGGAACATTCCGTCGGAAAAGCTGCAGGTTTTAGATGAGTATGGGGATGATTTGGAAGCGGAGCGGCACCGAAACCCCATTTTCCAAAACATCAAAGCCCGGTTTTCCAGGCTGAAAAGGAAATAACAGAAAAACCGCCTTGCATCCTGCAAGGCGGTTTTCTTATGCCCGTTCGTATTCGAAGTTTTCAAATTTCAGTCGGTCGCCCACATCCACACCGTCGGGCAGAAGGGCAAGAGCGACCTGAGACTCCGCGCCGGTTCGTTCATATCGGACGGTTGCGTAATCTCCGCAGACATCAATGACGCAGCAGTACATTATTTCTCCTTTCTTCGGGTGTCAATGGAATCCCGGAATACGTAGAACCGGTCGTACAGATACTCCAGAACGAAATTGGCGGCCATGTTGATGGCGGTGACCAGGAAGTCGTTCCAATGCAGCGTTTCCGCAGCGTAATTCCCCAGCACGGTGGAGACCGGAGTGAACACCGCATAGAACAGCGCCACTTTCAGCATGGCAACGGGAATGTTGTTGCTGGACTGGAAGGTGTAATTCCGGTTCAGGGTGAAATTCCAAAGGACGGACAGAATCAGCGCAATCAGGTAACAGGGCCAGTATGCCCAGTCCGTCAGCCATTCCAGAAGGGAGAAGGAGACAATCTCAATCAAACCCGCAGAAACGGAAAACAGGGTGAATTTCAGCGCGCGCAGCAGTTCTTTTTTCTTTTCAGTATTCATGGTACGATCCTTAAAAATCCGCCCCCGGTCCCGGGGGCGGACGATGTTTTGGGAATTAGTCCTTGTACATCTCAACCAGCTTCAGCAGATGCTCGTAACGCTCCTTGGCAGCAGCCTCGTTCTTGGCGAACAGATCGGTTGCGCGGTCGGGGAACTCACGGGTCAGACGGCTGTAGCGGGCCTCGTTCATCAGGAACTCCTGGTAACCATCCTTGGGAGCCTTGGAGTCCAGGGTGAACTTGCCGGTAGCCTTAGAAGGATCGAAGCGGAACAGGTTCCAGTAGCCGCACTCGACAGCCTTCTTCATCTCGCTCTGGCAGTTGGTCATGCCGCCCTTTATGGAGTGCATCTCGCAGGGAGCGTAGCCAATGATCAGAGAAGGTCCGTTGTAAGCCTCAGCCTCGGTGATGGCCTTGATGGTCTGGGCGGGGTTGGCACCCATAGCCACCTGGGCAACGTACACATAGCCGTAGCTCATAGCGATCTCGGACAGGGACTTCTTCTTGGTTTCCTTACCGGAGGCGGCAAACTGGGCAACCTGGCCGATGTTGGAAGCCTTGGAAGCCTGTCCGCCGGTGTTGGAGTAAACCTCGGTGTCGAACACGAAGATGTTCACGTCCTTGTTGGAGGCCAGCACATGGTCCACGCCGCCGAAGCCGATGTCGTATGCCCAGCCGTCGCCGCCGAAGATCCACACGGACTTCTTGGACAGGTACTCCTTCTGGTTCAGGATGGCCTTCACGGTGTCGCAGCAGACATGAGCTTCCAGATTGGCGATCAGAGCCTTGGTGGCAGCCTTGTTGGCTTCGCCGTCGTTATAGGTATCCAGCCAGTTCTGGCAGGCAGCCTTCCGATCCTCGTCAACGGTGTTTTCCATGACGGAACGGACCTTGTTGGCCAGGGACTCGCGGATGACGGCCTGTGCAGTGTACATACCCAGACCATGCTCTGCGTTGTCCTCGAACAGGGAGTTGGACCAGGCGGGTCCGCGGCCTTCCTTGTTGACACAGTAGGGGGAGGTAGCAGCGGGGCCGCCCCAGATGGAGGAGCAACCGGTTGCGTTGGAGATGTACATACGGTCGCCGAAGAGCTGGGTCACCAGACGGGCGTAGCTGGTCTCGGCACAGCCTGCGCAGGAGCCGGAGAACTCCAGCATGGGCTGCTTGAACTGGCTGCCCTTGACGGTGTTGTCCTGCATTTCCTTCTTCTCGGAAACCTTGGAGACCATGTAGTTGAACACATCCTGCTGTGCCAGCTCAGACTCCTGGGGAACCATGGAAATGGCCTGAGTGGGGCAGACGCCGACGCAGACGCCGCAGCCCATGCAGTCCAGAGGAGACACGGCCATGGTGAAGGTGTAGACGCCCTTGCCCTTGCCGGCCTTGACGGGGATGGTTCTGGTGGCGGCGGGAGCGGCAGCAGCCTCAGCCTCGGTCAGAGCGAAGGGACGGATGGTAGCATGGGGGCAGACATAGGCACAGTTGTTACACTGGATGCACTTGGTCTCCTCCCAGTGAGGAACGGTAACGGCAACGCCGCGCTTCTCGTAGGCAGCAGCGCCCAGAGCAAACTGACCGTCTGCGTAGTTTTCGAAAGCGGAAACCGGCAGGCTGTAGCCATCCATTCTGGAGATGGGCTTCAGGATGGTCTTGACCACTGCAACGGTGTCGGCAGGGCCTTCCAGGACTTCCTCGGGCTTGTTGTCCTCAGCGGTAGCCCAGTCAGCGGGAACATCAATCTTCACATAGGCGGTGGCGCCGGCGTCGATGGCGTTCCAGTTCTTCTCCACCACGTCGCGGCCCTTCTTCAGGTAGGAGTGCTCAGCGGCGTCCTTCATGTACTGGATGGCCTCTGCCTCGGGCATGACCTTTGCCAAGGAGAAGAAAGCGGACTGCAGGATGGTGTTGGTGCGCTTGCCCATACCCACCTTGATGGCCAGGTCAATGGCGTTGATGGTGTAGAGCTGGATGTTGTTGGCTGCGATGTAACGCTTGGAAGCGGCATCCAGGTGATGGTTCAGCTCTTCCAGAGACCACTGGCAGTTGATCAGGAACACGCCGCCGGGCTTCACGTCCTGAACGATCTTAAAGCCCTTGGTGATGTAGGAGGGGTTGTGGCAGGCAACAAAGTCGGCCTTGTTGATGTAGTAGGGGGACTTGATGGCCTTGTCGCCGAAGCGCAGGTGGGAAACGGTCACGCCGCCGGTCTTCTTGGAGTCGTACTGGAAGTAAGCCTGTACGTACTTGTCGGTGTGGTCGCCGATGATCTTGATGGAGTTCTTGTTGGCGCCCACGGTGCCGTCGCCGCCCAGACCCCAGAACTTGCACTCGATGGTGCCTTCTGCAGCGGTGTTGGGGGAGGGAACCTCAGGCAGGGACAGGTTGGTCACGTCGTCCACGATGCCGATGGTGAACTCGCGCTTTGCATCGGGCTTCTTCAGCTCTTCGTACACGGCAAAGACGGAAGCGGGGTGGGTATCCTTGGAACCCAGACCGTAACGGCCGCCGATGACCTTGATGCCGGTGCGGCCGGCGTTGGCCAGAGCCATCACAACGTCCATGTACAGAGGCTCGCCCTGGGAGCCGGGCTCCTTGGTGCGGTCCAGAACAGCGATGGACTTGACGGTCTCGGGGATGGCGGCCAGCAGCTTGTCCGCAGCGAAAGGCCGGAACAGGCGGACCTTCACCAGGCCGACCTTCTCGCCGTGGGCGTTCAGGTAGTCAATGACTTCCTCAGCCACGTCGTTGATGGAGCCCATAGCCACGATGATCCGGTCTGCATCGGGAGCACCGTAGTAGTTGAAGAGCTGGTAGTCGGTGCCCAGCTTCTCGTTGACCTTGGCCATGTACTTCTCCACTACTGCGGGCAGGGCCTGATAGTACTTGTTGCAGGCCTCACGGTGCTGGAAGAAGATGTCGTCATTCTCGTGGGAGCCGCGCATGGCGGGACGCTCGGGGTTCAGGGAGTGCTTGCGGAACTCCTCAACGGCGTCCATGTTGCACATTTCCTTCAGATCCTCGTAATCCCAGATGGCGACCTTCTGGATCTCGTGGGAAGTACGGAAACCGTCGAAGAAGTTGATGAAGGGAACCTTGCCCTCGATGGCGGCCAGATGCGCAACAGCGCTCAGGTCCATGACTTCCTGCACGTTGGTTTCGCACAGCATGGCAAAACCGGTCTGACGGCAGGCGTACACGTCGGAATGGTCACCAAAGATGTTCAGAGCCTGGGTGGCGACGGTACGGGCGGAGACGTGGAATACTGCGGGGAGCAGCTCGCCGGCGATCTTGTACATATTGGGGATCATCAGCAGCAGGCCCTGGGAAGCGGTGTAGGTGGTGGTGAGAGCACCGGCCGCCAGAGAACCGTGAACAGTACCGGAAGCGCCGGCCTCGGACTGCATTTCCACGACCTTCACCGTGTTGCCGAAGATGTTCTTCCGGCCGGCAGCGGACCACTGGTCAACATTGTCGGCCATGGGGCTGGACGGGGTGATGGGGTAGATGCCAGCAACCTCGGTAAAGGCATAGCTGACGTGGGCGGCAGCAGTGTTGCCGTCCATGGTTTTGAATTTTCTAACCAAAATATTTTACCTCCTAAAGGGTTCAATTTTTGACACACATATCATATCACTATCCGAACGATTTGTAAAGAAGTTTCCCGGGAAATATTCCGTAAAAAAGTGATTTGATAAGAAAATACTGATAATTATAAGAATTTATTTTGAAAGAACCTGCTTTTGCGGAAAAGGGAAAAAGGAATTGTATTTTCGGACAGAGTATTGTATGATAAGAAAAAACGCGGGAGGATAAGTGATGATTTGCAGTGTGCGGACCCTTGGCCTGTCCGGGATTTCCGGCAGCGGCGTGGTTGCCGAATGCTATATTTCCAACGACCTGCCGGGATTTGATATTGTGGGACTGCCGGATACTGCGGTAAAAGAGGCGCGGGAACGGGTCAGAGCTGCGGTGAAAAACAGCGGAATGTCCTTCCCGGTCAGCCGGATCACGGTGAATCTGGCCCCTGCCAACCTGAAGAAGGCGGGCACCCATTTTGACCTGCCCATTCTGCTGAGCATTCTGGCGGCGGCAGGCAGCATCCGCAGACCCAGATCCACCTGGGCTTTTCTGGGGGAAGTGGGTCTGGACGGCAGCCTTCGCCCGGTGGCGGGTGTTCTCCCCATGGCACTGGCAGCCAAGCAGGAGGGAATTCAGGCGCTGTTTGTCCCGGCGGAAAACGCGGCGGAGGCCACTCTTGCCCGGGGGCCCGCTGTTTTCGGCATCCGGACGGTGAAGGAGCTGGCTGCCGGCCTGAACGGGGAGACCGCACTGAAGGAGGAGCCTCTGTGGCTGCCCACCCCCACGGAAGAGTCCCTGCCGGATTTCCGGGATGTTCTGGGACAGGAAAACGTGAAGCGTGCTCTGGAGGTGGCGGCAGCAGGCAGTCACAATGTGCTGCTGATCGGCCCGCCCGGCTCCGGAAAGAGCATGCTCAGCAAGCGTCTGCCGTCCATTCTTCCGGATATGACCTGGGAGGAGTCCATGGAGGTCAGCCGGGTGTACTCGGTGATGGGCCTGCTGGACAAGCAGAACCCCATGGTCTCCCGGCGGCCCTTCCGCAATCCCCATCATACCATTTCCAACGCCGGCCTGGCAGGCGGCGGCGCCAATCCCCACCCCGGGGAAATCTCCCTGGCGCACAAGGGCGTGCTGTTTCTCGATGAGCTGCCGGAGTTCCGAAAGGATACGCTGGATCTCATGCGCCAGCCGTTGGAGGATGCCAAAGTCACCATCTCCCGGGCATCGGGTGCGGTGACTTATCCGGCGGAATTCATGCTGGTTTGCGCCATGAATCCCTGCAAATGCGGCTGGTATGGGGATCCATCGGGAAAGTGCACCTGCTCGGAGCGGGCGGTGGAGGCATACAGAAGCCGGATTTCCGGCCCTCTGCTGGACCGCATCGATATCGTAGTGGAAGTGCCGTCGGTGAAGTATGAGGATCTGCGGACCCGTGCGGAGGCCGAAGCCTCGGCCGAGGTTCAGAAGCGGGTCAACGGAGCCAGACAGATCCAGAATGAACGGTTCGGAGAAAGCTCCGGAATGTGCAATGCCCGGATGGGCCCAGGAGAAATGCGGAAATACTGCAAGCTGGACGAGGCGGGAAGCTCCCTGATGAAGCAGGCCTTCGACGCCATGGGACTGACGGCACGGAGCTATGACCGGATCCTGAAGGTGGCCAGGACGGTGGCGGATCTGGACGGATCGGAAACCATTCAGCCTCAGCACATTGCGGAGGCAATTCAATACCGGGCAGTGAATCTGGGAAACCGGTAAAAGAGGAAGGAAGAAACGAATGAATGAGATTTTTCTGATGAAGCTGGGCGAGGTGGTGCTCAAGGGTGCCAACAAGCGCCAGTTTGAAAACAAGCTCCGGCAGAATGTCCGCCGGAGGATGAAGCCCTTCGGCAATTTTGATGTGTATATCATGCAGTCCACGGTGTATGTGGAGCCGGAGGACGAGGAGGCAGATGTGGAGGGCGCCTGGGAGGCTTGCCGCAGCATTTTTGGCGTGGTAAGCCTTTGCCGCTGCCGTCCCTGCGAGAAGAATCTGGATGCCATTTACAACGCTGTGGAAGCCTATCTTGGGGAGGATCTGGACTGCGCCAGATCCTTTAAGGTGGAATCCAAGCGGTCGGACAAGCAGTTCCCCCTGACGTCCATCGCCATTTCCCAGGAGATTGGCGGCAGGCTGGCGGAGGCCCATCCCGACTGCCTGGTGGATGTGCACCATCCGGAATACACCGTCTATGTGGAGATCCGGGACCTGGCGGCCTACGTTCATGGTCCGGCGGAGCCGGGTGCCGGCGGCCTGCCCACCGGTGTAGGCGGCAGAGCCATGTGCCTGCTGTCCGGCGGCATCGATTCTCCCGTGGCGGCCTATATGATGGCCAAGCGGGGAATGGAAATCGAAAGCATTCACTTTTTCTCCTATCCCTACACCTCCCAGCTTGCCAAGGACAAGGTGCTGGAGCTGGCCCGCCTTGTGACTCGATACAGCGGCAGAATGACCGTGAATGTGGTGGGCTTTACGGAGATCCAGGAGGCCATCCGGGACAACTGCCCGGAGGAGTTCTTCACCCTGATCATGCGCCGGTTCATGATGGAGATTGCCCAGCGGATCGCCAAGCAGGACGGCTGCGGCGCCCTGATTACCGGAGAAAACCTGGGCCAGGTGGCGTCGCAGACCATGGAAGCCATGACCGTCACCGGTGCTGTTGTGGACATTCCCGTGTTTATGCCCCTGGTCGGCATGGACAAGGAGGAGATTGTGACCATTGCCCGCAGGATCGGCACACTGGAAACATCCATTTTACCCTATGAGGACTGCTGCACCGTCTTTACCCCCAAGCATCCCAAGACAAAGCCCACCCTGGGGCAGGTGCTCCATGCCGAAAGCCGGCTGGACCGGGAGAGCCTCATTGCCAGAGCGCTGGAAAACGTGGAAAAGATTACCGTGAGGTATCAGGATGAGCCTGGCCTCTGAGGTGGTCAGCGCCCTGGCGGGCAGGACCCTCTCCACGGCGGAAAGCCTCACCGGAGGGGGCATCGGAGCCGCCATCACCGGCATTCCCGGCAGCTCCGCCGTATTCAAGGGCGGCGTGATCAGCTATACCAACGAGATCAAGCACCGGATTCTAAAGGTGGATGCCGCCGTGCTGGATGGCTGCGGCGCGGTTTCTGCCCCGGTGGCGGAGCAGATGGCCGCCGGCGCCCGGGTGCTGATGGAAACGGACTTTGCCCTGTCCGTTACCGGCTTGGCCGGCCCCGGCGGGGACGAATACGGCAATCCGGTGGGCACGGTGTATATCGGTTTTTCCGACGGAAAGCGTGTTTTCTCCCGCCGCTTTCATTTCACAGGAGACCGGGAAGCCGTACGCCGCCAGACCGTGGAGGAAGCGCTACGGCTGATTCTGGAGCAACTGGAAACCGAGTAAACTTCTCCATCCGGGTTTCGACGGGTGGACGTAAAACAACCAGGGGGCGCGGGTATCCGGCGGAGACCTCAAAGCGTGAAACGCTGATTGATCTTGCAGGCAAGACCGGCCCGTTGTACGGAACGCAGTGACGAAAAACAGCCCGGACGTCAATCGTCCGGGCTGTTTGCTTCGCTGAGCGCACATACAGGACTTGATCTGTATGTGCGCTCTTCGTTATAGACGGCTATCGCGTAGTTACCAGATAATTTCCAGACCGACGTATCCATTTGCACGCTGGAACAAAACACCAATCGGTCTATGCTTTATAAATCGTAATCCATGCGTGTCCGTCACCGCACTGTAATTCCACCTGGTTGCCATTCCTGTCAGTGCCTTCCGCACTGTAAGTATCACCTTGTACCGTGAAACCGCAGTCCCTCAGTGTCTGGACATATGCAGCCCATGTGTCGTAGTAAGTGCCGCTGCCATCGGAATTGGCCTGTGATGTTTCCATTTTATACGCATTTTCGGAGATTTTTTCTCCGTTCCACCCCTCGAACGGGGGCTGGGGAATCAGCTTTTCAAACGCATTGGATGCCCAGCTTGTATCAAAGGAAGGCTTTGTCTCAACAGGCTCATCCTCGGCAGGGGCGCTGCTTTCTTCCGGCTGTGTGGTTTCTTCGGTGGTAGGTTCTGCTGTTTCAGTCTGTTCGGTGGGTGCGCTGCTTTCCTCAGCGGCCGCCTGGCCGCCGCAGGCAGCCAGAGATACCGCCATCAGCAGGCAAAGCACCAGCGCAATGGTTTTTTTCATCGTTATCCTCCTGATTGATGTTCGATTGTGTACTTTTGCAATACGCGGAATATTATACAGTGAATTCCGGCCATTTGGAAATTCTTTGATTTTGCGCTTTGAAAAAACAAAACCAGCGCGGCAGGGTGAGTCCGGATCAGATACACGAAAAAGGGAAACGGAACACACAAATCAGCAGAAAAACACGTCATACTCAGCCGTTGAAGCGGAATAGGACGTGTTTTTCGTTGACAATCCTGTTTGACAGACGTTCATTTCGTGTTATTATGCGAACACTGTTTTCGGAACACCTGCCCTTTCCGGACGGAGTGCTTGCTTGTCAGTATCCGTTGTCCCGCTGGGTGGGATCGTAGTTCACAACAATATCCTTTGCGGTCAGAGCGCTGACCTGAGGAACCTGATTGCCGAAAACATCCACCTGGACCAGCATGGGGCATTCCGCCAGGGAATCCACATTGGTCAGCTCGTTGTAGTCCATGACCACAAAGTTCAGATGCTGCAGACCCGACAGGGGATCCAGGGTTTCCAGCGCGTTGTAGGCACCGTCAATGCGGATCAGCGCGCAGTCGGCAGGCCACTCGGGAAGCTGGGTCACCTGGTTGTGAGAGAAGAAGAAATTCTCCAGCTTGGTCAGGGAGGAAAGGGAAGTGATCTCCTCCACCTGGTTGTGGGAGATATCCAGATAGTTCAGGGATGGCATTTCAGACAGAGGCGACACGTCCGTTAGGTCGTTGGAGCTGAGATTCAGCCAGGTCAGAGACGTGAGGGATCGGAGGGAGGCCACGGAGGAAATGGCATTCTGACTCAGATCCAGCGTGTTCAGGGAGGTGCAGCTCTGCAGAGCAGAGGCACTGGTGATTTCGTTGTAGGAAAGGTCCAGCTCCTCCAGCTCCGTCAGCCTGGTCAGCTCGGCAGGGTAGGAGATGGCGTTGTGCTGCAGTTCCAGACGCTTCAGATGGGTCATTCCCTCCAGGGCGGAAAGATCCCGCAGGGAGTTGTTGCCCAGATCCAGTTCTTCCAGCTCCGTCAAAGGCTCCAGGGCGGCAATGGTGGAAAGCTGGCAGTCGTTGAGGCGGAGGCTGCGCAGCCCGGAGCATTCGGCAATGAATTGCAGGGACTCGGCGGGGAAACGGCAGCCGGACAGATCCAGCTTCTGCAGCTTGGGCAGCATACGGAGGAAGGACAGGTCAGAAAGCTCCGCGTCATGAACGGACAGGGATGTCAGTCCGGTGAAATGCCGCAGATCCTCCCAGGAGCCGACGGCATCGGAGATCTGCAGCTCTGTGATCTCCCAAAGCTCGTTGGTGAAAATGGTCTGATCGGCGTTCACTAACAGGGCGCGTACGGCCTTTTCTATGACGGGATCGGAAAAAACGACAGGTTCCACAATGCCGCCGATGGTGTAGCCGCAGATCACAAGAGGGCTGACGAGGCCGTCCTCTCCCACAGACACGGCATACAGGGTAGTCTCTCCCAGATCCAAAGACAGGGGACCGGTATACAGATCCTTTGCAGTGGAGGGGTATTCCCCATCGCGGGAAACGTACAGGGTGCCGCTGTCAGAGGAGACGCTGACGGCGAGGTACTGATTGTAGAACCCGGGATCCGGTGTCAGGGTCGGGGCGGCAGGACGCAGAGCATCCAGCTCCGCCTTGATGGCGGGATCCGTTATCTGCTCCAGCATATTGACGGCATCCAGCAGCTTGTCCTGAGCCACATAGACATTGCACAGGGCAATGTAGAGCTGGCTGTCGCCGCCATCGGCAATGGCGTTGGACAGGGTGAACTCCGCCTTGGTGTAATTCCCCTGGGAGAGGTACTGATTTGCCAGGGCGATGGCGACGGATTCGCTGTCCCTGGTCTGCCGGTAGGCAACGCCGTACAGCCACCGGGCAACCTCGTAGTTACCCTTTTGTTCCTGATGCTGGGCAGCGCTGACAAGCAGATCCTGGGTGAATGCCTGGTCGTATATCAGAAAATACCAGCCGAGGCTGCCGAGAAGAATCAGCACCAGAAAAATCGGCAGGACGATTTTCAAGAATCTCTTCATGGTTTTGCTCCATTTCGCTAATATGTATGCCATATTATACCCCGAAACCGAAAAAAAGTCAAGAATGTGAGCCTGAACACCGGAAAACGGCAAAAAAGTGACATTTTTCCATGGAAAACTGAATAAACGGGAAGAAGGAACGGAGACTGCACGAAAAGCGAAGGGGTGTCCGGAATCATCCGGCGACGATGAACGTCACAGCCTTCAGAGCCCGTTTTTCCTTTGAAGCGGGGTTTGCGGGAGGAAAACCAAACCGCCGGGATCTTCCGATCCCGGCGGCAGAATTTGGGCTTCAGCCCTCTTTTTTGGAGTTTTTCACAATGTTCACGATGATGTCTGCACACTGTTCAATGCCCAGATTGCTGCTGTGGAGGGTCAGGTCGTAGTTGACCGCGGCTCCCCAGGTCCTTCCGGTATAGTGCTGGTAATTCACCTTTCGGCGCTTGTCCTTTTCGTGCAGACGGGTTTCGGGACTCTTCTCCGATTCTCCGTACAGCCGGACGATCCGGTCTGCCCGGAAGGGAAGATCCGCGTGAATGAAGGTGTGAAGGCAGTCTTCCCGGTCCTTCAGGATGTAATCCGCATTCCGGCCCACGATGACACAGGGGCCTTTTTCTGCAAGCTGCAGGATGACGCTGCACTGAATATTCCACAGGAAATCAGAGGTGGACAGCCCGGTCGTAATTCCCGGAGTGACACCGGCAAGAAAGGAATAGGAAAAGCTGCTGGTGCCGGGGGAGTGTTCGCCGTTCTCTTCCACATATTTCGGGGCAAAGCCGGACTCCAGGGCGATCTGATCGACCAGCTCCTTGTCATAAAACGGGATGCCCAGCTTTTCCGCAACCTCCCGGCCGATGGTGCGTCCGCCGCTGCCGAACTGACGACTGATGGTGATGATCTTCTTTTCCATAATAGACCCTCCTTGATTGGGATGGATGATGGAAAGGCCGCTTCAGGGGAGCCCTTCCCCGCTTTGCAGCCGTTCCAGGATTTCTTTGTCTGCCGGACAGAAAGAGAATTCGGGAATCTGAGAAACCCGGATCCACTTTGCGTCGGCGTGTTCCAAAAGGGTGACGGTGCCTTCTGCAATGGTGCAGTGGAAAAGTGTCAGCAGGATGTCAATATCCGGATACCGGTGGTGGACCTGCATGAACAGTTCTCCCACTTCTACCCGGATGTCCAGCTCTTCCCGGCATTCCCGGACCAAAGCCTGCTCCGGCGTTTCTCCCGGCTCTACTTTTCCGCCGACAAATTCCCACAACAGCCCCCTTGCCTTATAGGGAGGGCGCTGACAGATCAGAAAACGGGGGCCTTCCCAGATCAGCGCTGCAACAACCTGAACCATGGCACATCACCTCTGCTCTCATTATACATCGGATTCCAAAAAATTTCCAGGGCAAAAGATGATTTTTCTCAGGAACTGAACCGCCGGAGGACCCTATTTTCCCAGCCGGGTGTTTCTCTCGTAGGCGGCGATGACGGCTTCCATGACGGCGCTGCGCATTCCGTGCTTCTCAAGCTGGCGGACTCCCTGAATGGTAGAACCGCCGGGGGAGCAGACCGCATCCTTCAGAGCACCGGGATGCCGGCCGGAGGAAAGTACCATCTGGGCGGCGCCCAGGAGGGTCTGGGCTGCATAGCAGAGGGCCTTCTCCCGGGGCAGACCGCAGGCAACACCGCCGTCGGCCAGTGCCTCAATGAACTGGTAAGCATAGGCGGGGCCGCAGCCGGAAACGGCGCTTCCCACATCCATCAGGCCCTCCTCCAGAGGATCCAGTGTTCCTGCATACCGCATCAAAGACTGAAACTCGTCCAGTTGCTCTTGCAAGACCCCTTCCCAGCAGTAGGAAATCAGCCCGGCTCCCACGGCAACGGGAGTATTGGGCATGATCCGGATCACGGGGAAGGCTCCGCCGGCTGCCTGACGGATCTGATCGATGGTCACCCCGGCAGCCATGGTGACAAGAACGGGGCTGTTTGGATTTTCCGAAAGATAAGGGGCGATGGAAGCTAACAGCCCCGCCATCAGGTGGGGCTTGACACCCAGGAAAATCATGGCGCATTTCGAGGCAATCTCCGGATTGGTGCTGACGCGTCCGCCGATCTTTCCGGCCAGTGCCGCAGCCTTTTCCGGCGTGCGGTTGGACAGCAGCAGATCGCCGGTCACTTTGGCGGCAGCGGTGGCAAGAGCCGCACCCATATTGCCGGTGCCGATAAAGCCAATGGTTTTTTGTTTCATAGGGATCTCATTCCTATCCTTTTTTCTTATCATAGCACATTCCGGTGGGTACTGTCTATATCCTTCCGAGAAAAAGCGCCTCACGCAGGGTGAGGCGCCGGGATTAGTCTTCAAATGTCAGAATATCCTTGTACCGCTCTTTGAAAATGCCGTAGACCTCCGCCAGCAGCTTTTCGTCATTGACGGAAATGTAGTTCTCGGTCTCTTCGTCCAGAGGAACCACTTCCAGAATGACGATCTCCGCCTCCGCTTCGTCGGCCGGCATCAGCACCAGGTATTCCTTTCCCTGATACTCCACGGAATCCAGGTACTCGAACAGGGTCTCCACCCCGTCTTCGTCGGTCAGACTGAGGATGCTGGATTCTTCCTGCTGTTCCATCTCTTCGATCTCTTCCATGGCAAACTCCTTATCCGGTTGGTTGATGGTAGGTATGAAAAAAAGAGACATTTCGGAAGAAATGTCTCTTTGGCGACCCGGAACGGACTCGAACCGTCGACCTCCAGCGTGACAGGCTGGCGTGCTAACCGACTGCACCACCGGGCCATTTCCAAATCGGTGCTCCCGATCAAGCAGCGTTATTCTATCATATTCCGGCGGTTTTGTAAAGAGTTAATTTGATTCTGCGTCTGAAAAACAGAAAACACGGCGACGGGCTTCCAGATCCGGCGGCTCTGCTGCTCCCTGTGCGAACAGACCGTAAAGGGCACCGGCACGGTTTTCCAAAGCGGCATAGGGGTGATCGGTCCTTTCCCCGGCGTTGGGAAGAAAGAGGGCCTTTCTCGCCCGGTTCAGCACCTTCCGCCCCCGGTCATTCAGCGCCAGAACCCGGGAATATACCTGGGGATGGGCCAGATCCTCCCGGGTGATCCCCAAGAAGGCGCACAGGATGCATCGGTCAATGCGGGTGCGGGTATAGCGCTTGGATTTGGTGCTCTCTGCGATGCTTGCCAGGGAGGCTTCTTTCCGTACGCTGTGCATCAGCTTTCTCCACAGCCCCTCGGAGCCGAAGGGAAGCGCTTCAAACTCCCGATCTGACAGGGTGCGCAGCCGGGCAAGGACTGCCCGCTCCCCGGCCTGAAGGGTGTGAACCGGGGCATTCCGGAAGCAGGAAAAGGCAGCCTCCGGAAGAAAAGGAGCGTAATCTCCGCCGCTCTCCATCAGAAGGCGGACCGATGTGGCGGAGGGAGCGTCGGGATCCGGGGTGCTGTCATGATAGCTTCCGTTTCGCGTAATGGGGAAGATCTCCATGGAGCTTCCGGAACGGAGGATGGCCTTGGTGTATTCCACTGCCAGGATATCATTGGGAGAGGAGAGCAGGGAAGTATCGGCTCCCATGTCTGAAAGCGCCTGCTGCCGGGCGGCGGGGAAGGAAATACCGGTGTCCAGACGACGGCGCAGAGCCTCCGGAAACGCAGAATCCAGCAGGGCCTGGGCGGTGGAACGGATCTTCTCCGGATCCCCGGATTCGCTGCCGAAGCTGAGGATATCGCAGAACGGCGACAGAAGGGACACCCCTCCGGCGGCAAATCCCTCTGCAGAGGAAAGGGCGAAGGGAATGGGCAGCTCCAGCACCAGGTCTGCTCCGCAGGCAACGGCAGCCCGGGCGCGGGAGGATTTGTCAAAAATCGCCGGCATTCCCCGCTGGACATAGTTCCCGCTCATCAGACACACAATGGCGGTGTCGGGACCGAACTGCTGTCGGATCCTGTCAAATTGACGCTTATGACCGTTGTGAAAAGGATTATATTCGCATATCACGCCGCATATCAGCAAAAATAATCACACTCCGAAAAATAATTTTGTTTTCCTATTGAGAAATTTTGGAATTTATTATAGAATATCATGGTTAGAAGTATTGTAACACAAAATACGCAAAAAGAAAATAATTTTAGGAGGCAATTCCCATGAATGTTCTTGTGATTAACGCCGGCAGTTCCAGCCTGAAATACCAGCTCATGGACCCGGAGACCGGCGACGTAGCCGCCAAGGGCCTGTGCGAGCGTATCGGCATCGACGGCCGGCTGACCCATAAGGTCGACGGCAAGAAGGCCGAGCGGGAGATTCCCATGCCCACCCATTCCGAGGCCATCAATGCCGTTCTGGAGATCCTGGTGGATCCGGAGTACGGTGTGATCAAGTCCGTGGACGAGATTGATGCCGTGGGTCACCGTGTTCTCCACGGCGGCATGAAGTTCACCGATTCCTGCATCATTGACGATGCCTGCATCAAGGCCATTGAGGACTGCATCCCTCTGGGCCCTCTGCACAACCCCGCCAACCTGATGGGCATCCGCGCCTGCCAGGCCGTCATGCCCGGCAAGCCCCAGGTAGCCGTGTTCGACACCGCTTTCCACATGACCATGCCCCCGGTCGCTTACCGCTATGCCATTGAGAAGAAGTACTATGAGAACGATGACATCCGCCGTTACGGCTTCCACGGCACCTCTCACAAGTATATCACCCGCCGGGCCATTGCGCTGATGGGCAGAACCGACCTGAAGATCATTAACTGCCACCTGGGCAACGGTTCCTCCCTGTCCGCAGTGAAGGACGGCAAGTGCATGGACACCTCCATGGGCCTGTCTCCTCTGGCAGGTGTCTGCATGGGTACCCGTTCCGGTGACATCGATCCCACCGTCTGCCAGTTCATCATGAACAAGTACGGCCTGACTGCCGATGAGATGCTCAATGACCTGAACAAGAAGTCCGGTGTGAAGGCTCTGTCCGGCGTCTCCTCCGACTTCCGGGACATCGAGGGCGCAGCCAAGGAAGGCAACGAGGATGCACAGCTTGCGCTGGACAAGTTCGCATATGATGTCAAGAAGTATATCGGCGCTTACGCTGCTGCTCTGGGCGGCTGTGATGTGCTGACCTTCACCGCCGGTGTGGGAGAAAACGGCCCTGATATGCGCGCCAAGATCTGCCAGGGTCTGGAGTATATGGGCGTGAAGATTGATCCCGAGAAGAACAACACCCGCGGCAAGGAGACCATCATCTCCACGGACGATTCCAAGGTCACGGTTTGGGTCATCCCCACCAACGAAGAGCTGATGATCGCTCAGGATACCGCCGAGCTGGTCAAGGCTGCCAACTGAGTCTGATTTTTGGGGCGGAGAGAATTCTCCGCCCTTTTTTTGGAGGTTACCATGAAAACTGCTGCAGAACGATTTTTGAATTATGTGAAATTCGATACCCAGTCCGACGAGGATTCTCTGTCCAGCCCTTCCACCGAAAAGCAGAAGAAGCTGGGAGCCTTCCTGGTGGAGGAGATGAAAGCCATGGGCATCGAGGATGCTTACATGGACGGGTACGGCTATGTCTACGGAACGATGCCGGGGGATCCCCGGCTGCCCACCATCGGCCTGATCGCCCATATGGACACCTCCCCCGATGCTTCCGGAGCGGAGATCAAGGCCCGTACTGTGGAATACACCGGCGGGGACATCTGCCTGAACGGGGAGAAGGGGATATTCCTTCGGGACAGCGAATATCCCGGTCTGAAGCGCCATGTGGGTAAGCACCTGATCGTCACCGACGGCACCACCCTGCTGGGTGCTGACGACAAGGCCGGCATTGCCGAGATCCTGACGGCTGCGGAGCGGCTGCTGACCTGCAGAATGAGCCATGCCACGCTGCGGATCGCCTTTACCCCCGACGAGGAGGTGGGCAGAGGAACGGAGCACTTCAATCTCAAAGACTTCGGGGCGGACTACGGCTACACCTGTGACGGCGGCACCATTGGGGAGCTGGAGTACGAGTGCTTCAACGCCGCCGGCGGCGTGGTGGAGATTTCCGGACTGAACATCCACCCCGGTTCCGCAAAAAACAAAATGAAAAACTCCATGATGATCGCGCTGGAGTACCAGGCCATGCTGCCGGCGGAGCAGCGTCCTGAATTTACCTCCGGCTACGAAGGCTTCATCATGCTGCACAACATCCACGGTGAGGTGGAAAAGACCACCCTGCGCTATATTGTTCGGGACCATGACATGGCTGCGTTCCAGGCCAAGAAGCAGGTCATGGAGGATGCCGGCCGGTTCCTGAATCAAAAGTATGGCGAGGGTACCGTTACCGTCACGCTGAAGGACAACTACTACAATATGCGGGAAAAGATCGAGCCGCATATGGAGATCATCCACCGGGCGGAGGACGCCATGCGGGCGGTAGGCATGGAGCCGGTGACCGTACCCATCCGGGGCGGCACGGACGGTGCACGGCTGTCCTATGAAGGGTTGCCCTGCCCCAACCTGTGCACCGGCGGCGAAAACTTCCACGGCAGATTTGAGTATATCCCTGTGGAGGACATGGATGCCTGCACCGAGATGCTGGTGCAGATTCTGACTTCGTTCTGATCAAAAAGCTCCCGCATAAGAGCGTTTGACATGAGAAAACAAGCAAGAATCCCGTAAAATCAACGCTTTTAAGGGCAGTCTCACAAAAGCGGACAGCTTCTGGCACAGGGCAAGGGTCTCATGATTCCAAAGCTGCTTGACAATACCGATGACGAGGACGATCCTCCCATCGCGTAAAACAAACGGAATCGCCCGATATACCCGGTTTCCGATGGGAGACCGGGTATTTTTTTTGGTTAAAGAAAACCAGCCCAGCTGGTGGTTCCAAAAAGCTTTCGCTATGCCGAGTCCCGCCGCAGCGGAAAGCCTCCCCTGTGTAAGGGGAGGTGTCACGGCGCTAAGCCGTGACGGAGGGGTTGTACTCGTAGTTACAATCCCCCAGTCACCGCTGTGCGGTGACAGCCCCCTTTACACAAGGGGGCCTTAATGCGCACCTAACCCCGCATCTGCGGTGGTAGGGCACCACACGCAAGTGAAAGAGAATTCGATGAGCCTATAGGCTCGGCTGGTAAAAAGCCCTAAGGGGGCAAGTGCAAACCACCGGCACAGTGAATTTGTAAGATAAAGGTAGACACATGGAAAACCACCATGTTGTCTACCTTTTCTTTATGCTAAAATACGGATGGAGGTGGGCACAATGAGAAAAGGACAGAAAAAGCGAGTATGGACACCAGAGCAGAAGTCGGAGATTGTACATAAACATCTGGACGAACATATCTCAGTACGAACGTTGG
>JAQXVF010000088.1 GCA_029224785.1 Bacillota bacterium | reverse complement strand
TATTATGGCAAGTTTGTCTGATGTTGCCAAAGCCGCCGGCGTTTCCGTCACAACAGCGTCTTTTGTCCTGAACGGACACGCCATGGACAAGCGTATCTCTCCCCAAACTGCACAGCGGGTCCTGAATGCCGTGCGTGAGCTGGGTTATGTTCCGAATGTTGCCGCCCGAAAGCTGACCAGCCCCGCCGACCGGTCCACCGTAATTCCTGACATCGCAGTGATGTGGTCCCCCGCCCTGCACAACTCCTTTATGGCCTCCTTTATCACCAACGCGCAGCAGCTTTTTGAACAGAAGGTGGTGCCGGAAATGCGCATCACCATCGCCCCCTATGCCCTCGGCCATATCCGAAATACCCGTGACAGTCTGCTGAACCGGCATTTTAACGGTGCGGTCTTCTCTCCCAGCTATCAGGAGGATCTGGCCTTTATCAATGATTTCGCCCTGCGGATTCCCCTGATTGTCCTGCATATGCAGACGGAGCTGCACTCCAGCGTGGTGGTGGACAATTACTGCACCGGCAAAACCGTCGCGGATGTCTTTGCCGCGAAAGGACATACCGCCGCCGCCATCCTCTACTATTCCCATGTGGGAACCACCTCTGTCCGGGATCTTCGGTACGACGGATTCCGGGATGCCTGCCAGAGCCATGGTCTGCGATTTGAGGGCGTGGAGATCCCTCTGAACAAGCGTGGGAACATCGCCGAACGCGCCGGCTTTGGGCGGCAGCAGGCGCTTACCTATCTGGAAGCCGGTACGCTGCCGGAAGCCGTTTTTATTCAGGATGATGCCGTTGCCTCCGGTTTTGCCGTTGCGCTGCTGACCGCAGGTGTCCGGGTCCCCCGGGATATTGAGATCATCACCTACGGCAACGACGATCTGGCCTGCGCCTTCCACCCTGCCATTACCACCATGGACTACCCGGCAGCCGCCATCACCCGGGAGTCCCTGAAGCTGCTCAGCCAGCAGATCAGCGACCCCTACGCCTCTCCCCGGCACATCTCCGTGCTGCCGGAGGTCACATTCCGGGACAGCTGCCCCAGACCCGAAAACTGGAAATCATAATCCCCACAAAAGCGGCGGTTTCAGTCCGTCGAAAAACCTCAGTTCTGCGTCATGCAAAACTGAGGTTTTTCGCATATTGAGGTTAAAAAAAGATTCGCAAAACCCACTTCCTGATCGCGGCCTTTTCAGGCTTATGGCAGTGAATTTGCGCCTCACCCAATTGGTTATCCGGATCAGGCCTGTGTATCTCATATATCTCATGCCATGCTGTTTTTGCAATGGTTTCCTTTCGCATCTTATGGTATCTTCTGTGCTGCTCCTTATGCCAGGCTCCTCCGCCATATCTTCATACGGCTTGCAGATGCGCCGCGTCACCGTCTAAAAAACTCCTTGTTTCCGGTATGCGCGGGGCAGTTCGCCCAGATCTGTGGATTGGTTTTGTATTCCCGGCAGCCTTCCCTGGCTCGTGTAGGGTTTGTATCCGTGAGCTTCCCGGCCGGCGTTTCCTTCCTCCATGGCTGCTTTCCTGAGGTCAGATCCGGACCGGGAAATCTCTTGCATCCATAGCGTGAAATACTTTGTCCGGCGGGCGGGCATCGGTTTTCCCCTTTTAAACGGTCTCATTTTTGTCAATACTTTTGAAGAAAGGATGGTTTTGTGTATTGAACTTCATTGTTCGTTTTTTTCTTGGCGAAAAGCAGGTGGAACCATCCGATCTTCCGCAGATCACCATCAGCAATCCAACTGTCGATCGTATTGTGAATGATATTGTTGACCGGGTGGAATTTGAGGATGCGGATGAGTCTGCGTGATCGTTACGGAAGGGGCGAGGGACAGGGCTGTCCTCACCCTTTCCAATTTTCGCCATACATACGAGGAATTGTTTTTTAAATTGCGTAATACGAAGAAGTGTGGTATAATCCCTTCACCAAAGCAAAGAGGTATTCACAATGTTGGCAACGAAGAAAAAAATCAAGCTCAGCAACATTCTGGAGCTTTCCAACTATATGCGCATCGTCATGGATGACTGCGTGGAAACGGATGAGGACGGCAACTACCTGATCAATGTGGGCTACCTGCGCGTATCCACGGATAAGCAGGCGGATGAGGGCTACGGTCTGGACATTCAGGAGAAAAATGTCATCTCCCTGTGCAAAAGCAAGGGTATGACGAATCTGGTGCTGTTCATTGACGATGGCTACACGGGAACCAAAATGGAACGCCCTGCCCTGGATGGCATCAAGGCCATGATCAACGATTTCAATGACGGAAGCACCTCCATCCGCATCAGCGCCATGGTGGTGAACAAAATGGATCGTCTGGGCAGAACGCTTCTGGGTACGCTTCAATTCCTGCAGGACTATCTGTTCGCCCAGAGCGACAGCAAGAGTACCATCAACCGAAACAAGCAGTGCGTCAGCTTCTACTCCGTAGACGAGCCGGGATGCAGCTTTGACAAAAAGACACCCATGGTAACCTTCATGCTGGGCATCTTCTGTACCCTGGCGGAGTTCGACCGTGACACCATCGTAGACAAGCTGCGAAACGGGCGAAAAGCCCGTGTGGAATCCGGCAAATGGCTTGGGGGCGGCAATGT
>JAQXVF010000087.1 GCA_029224785.1 Bacillota bacterium | reverse complement strand
CTGTTCATAGATAATGCCGTCTGCCTGATATTCCTCCGCCAGAGCCGCAACATAGCGCCGGCGCTCCTGTATTTTTGCCTGATTCATATATCTGGGACACTGCCCCCGATACATATACTGCCGGCAGATCTGGGTCAGGGCATCCTCGTCCTCGGTAAGCACAATGGGATCTCTGCCGGGGAAGGAGCCGTAGCAGAACCGGTCGGCGCAGACATAGGCGCCGGACTCTTCGATCAGCCGAACCACATCCACGTCATCCACCTCAGAGCCAACCAGAACCACTCTTGCCCGGAACCTGCTTTTTGCATCCGGCTGGCGTGTCTTCAGCTCCTCCAGCGTTTCTTCCAGCTTGTCGATCAGCAGGTACTTGGGAGCAGCGTAGGTCACCATCGTTATGATATGGTACTCATAACCGGTAATCCGCGGCATATCCCCCTTGCGGAACTGGCCGATGGCACGGAGCAGTTCACACACCCGGTTGTGTTCCTGCACAGCCTTGCGAATCGCGGCATCGGAAGTATCAATGCCGTAGTGTTCCTGCAAAGGCTTCAGAATATGGTTTTTGCACTGCAGTACATAGAGATTCAGACCGTTATCGTCGGCCTTCATGGGAACCTCCATGTATTCGTAGAAGAATTTCTCCTTCTCGTTGGTTTTCAGCAGCTCCATATTCTCCACACAGCGGTTCATCATGGTGCAGCCGTCCGGGGTAATCATACAGTCGGCAAAGTTGAAGCCGCCTTCCATCGCCCGTTCCAGCAGCGCCCGGGAGTACTCGCACAGGAAGCTGGTCATATAGTAAGAGCCCATCTCCATGGAGCCGGTGCGGGGCGCACGCAGCCGTGCGGAAAAAGTGCCCTCCAGATTCAGCAGGGGTTCGGGCACATTCTCGCAGGTGTAGGCAACACAGATCTTGCCGTCGTTCTGTGCCTGACGGATCAAGTCGTTGTTGGCTTCCTCCAGCAGCCGCTCAAAGTAGTACAGATGCTTTAAATCCTTCATCCAAAGCTACCTCTTTCTTTATAGAATGTCAATCCCGGTCAGGCCGGTTTTCACGCCCCGAAGGATTTCGGTATCCTCCGCCAGTGAAAAAACACTGTTACCCAGTATATCGCTCATGGACATCGCCCGGTCATCCCCGATGCAGGCAAGCAGCGGAATATCTCCCGTATCCAACGAATCCTGCAGATCTGTATCCGGCATCCGGTTGACGATCAGGCCAACCTTTTCAAACATTACCAGTTCCTTTGCCACGGTATGGATGGTTTTCACCACCTGTAATCCCTTGCGGCTGGCATCGGAGACCAGAATCAAATGGGTCACCTTCTCCATGACCCGCCGGTTGATCTGCTCAATCCCCGCCTCGCCGTCGATCACAACGTAGTCAAAACTGCCGGCGATCAGGGTGATCATCTGCTTCAGATAGGCGTTCACCTTGCAGTAGCAGCCCGCAGCCTCCGGCCTGCCGATGGCCAGAAAGGAGAGATTCTTCTGCTCTGTCAGGGCATCCATCAGACGGTACTTGGCCTCTCCCAGCATCTCAATGGCGGCAGCGGTGTTGCCCTCCTCCGCACTGTGGACAAAGGCCTTGCGGATGTCGTCCACAGTGGAGAAGACCTCCACTCCAAGCGCCGTTGCCAGACCCACAGCCGGGTCGGCATCAATGGCCAGTATTCTTTTATCCGGGTATTTCTGCGCTAACAGCCGGACAGTGAGTGCGGAAATGGACGTTTTTCCCACGCCGCCCTTTCCCGCCAGCGCAATGATTGCGGTGTTTTTCATCTGTTTTCCTCTGTCTGTAAGGCAAAGGCCCCAAAGATGGGGCCTTGCGGAAGATGATTATTCAATGGTGATCTCTTTGATATTCACTTCGTTTCCCGTCAGCAGCCAGGTCTTATCGCTGCCGCAGTGGGGACAGATCTTTCCCTGCGGTACCGTGTCATAATCCCTGCCGCAGCCGTCGCAGTGGGTAACGGCGTGGATCTGCTCCACGATCAGCTCGCAGCCCTCCAGCAGCGGAACCCGCTTACAGTTCCAGTTCCACACATCGATCAGATAGTCCGGAATGACCGTGGAAACTTCCCCGATCTCCAGCGTGACCGCATGCACCTTCCGTGCCTGGTTTTCTTCTGCGACCTTTACCACGCTGTCGGCAATGTGAAATACAACGCCAAGCTCGTGCATGGGTCAGTCCTTCTTCTTGAAGATGCCGGAGAGATCCTCACCCAGACGCTTGACCGCCATGGAGGCCACGACCTTGATCTTGTCCTCCGCCCGGCGCATATCGGTGCACTCGGGGTGATCCCGTTTCAGATGGATGGCATCAAACATACACTTGGTAGTGCAGACGCCGCAGCCGATGCACTTGTTGGGATCCACCCAGCTTGCGCCGCAGCCCAGGCAGCGGGCAGTTTCGATCTTCACCTGCTCCTCGGTCAGGGTCAGATGGGCATCCCGGAAGGAGTGGGGATCGATGGTCTCGTCCATACCGGCCTCCTGACGGCCTGCGTGGTCATAGCAGTCGATGTAAATATCGTCCTTGTCCAGCATGATGAAGTCCCGGCGGTTCCGGCCGATCTTCATATCCGCGCCCTTATGCACATAACGGTGCAGGGATTCGGCGGCGCACTTGCCTTCCTCGATGGCATCGATGACGAACTTGGGACCGTGGTACACATCGCCGCCCACGAAGATGTCGGGTTCGGCGGTCTGGTAGGTCAGAGGATCCGCAACCGGGTAATTGCCATGGTGGAACTCCACCTTGGTGCCCTCCAGCAGCCTGCCCCATTCGATGGTCTGGCCAATGGCGAATACGATATGGTCTGCTTCCAGGGTCATGGTCTCATTCTCGTCATAGGCGGGATTGAACTTGCCGTTTTCGTCTATGGTACGCAGGCACTTCTTGAAGACGATGGCGGTCACATGGCCGTTTTCGTCCACCTTAACTTCTTTGGGACCCCAGCTATTGCAGATATCGATATTCTCTTCCAGAGTCTCGGCGATCTCATTTCTGGAGGCGGGCATGGAAGCTCTGTCCTCCAGGCAGACCATGGAAACCTTGGCAGCGCCGAAGCGCTTGGCGGTCTTCACGCAGTCCACGGCAACATTGCCGCCGCCGACCACGACCACCTTGCCTTCCATCTTCTGGCTCTCATCTTCCAGCGCATGGTGCAGGAAGTCCACGGCAATGGAGGTGCCCGCCGCCTGGTCACCGGGGACGCCGGGACGGCGGCCGCCCTGGCAGCCGATGGCGATGTAGAATGCCTCGAAGCCCTGGTCTCTGAGCTGCTGGATGGTCACATCCCTGCCCACTTCCACGCCGCACTTGATCTCTACGCCCAGCTCCCGCAGGACATCAATCTCCGCGTCGATGACATCCTTCTCCAGCTTGAAGGAGGGGATGCCGTAGGTCATCATACCACCGGGCTTGGCGCTCTTTTCAAACACCGTGGGCTTGTAGCCGATGGTGGCCAGATAGTAGGCAGCGGACAGGCCGGCAGGACCGCCGCCGATAATCGCAATCTTCTGTGCCCAGGTCTTGACCCGGTTGGAAGCGATCACAACAGGGGGAATGTAGCGGGTTTCCGCATCCAGATCCTTCTGGGCGATGAACTTCTTGACGGCATCGATGGAAACCGCCTGGTCGATGGTGCCGCGGGTGCAGGCATCCTCGCAGCGCTTGTTGCAGATCCGGCCGCACACGGCGGGGAAGGGGTTATCCTTCTTGATGAGCGCCAGTGCATCGGTGTACCGGCCCTGGGCTGCCAGCTTCAGATAGCCCTGGACGGCAATATGGGCGGGGCAGGCGGTCTTACAGGGAGCGGTACCCTTGTCATAGCAGTTCTTCCGGTTGTTGTCCCGGTAGTCGGGGTCCCAATGCTCCGGACCCCATTTCAGACCATGGGGCAGCTCATGTTTGGGATACTCCACCACATTGCCCTTCTTATCACAGAGCTTTTGACCCAGTTTCACGGCACCGGAAGGACAATATTCCACGCACTTGCCGCAGGCCACACACTTGGCCTTGTCCACCTCGGCGGTATAAGCGCTGCGGGACAGATTGGGGGTGTTGAAAAGCTGAGAGGTGCGCAGAGCGTTGCAGATCTTCACATTACAGTTACAGATACCGAAGATCTTGTTCTCGCCGTCGATATTGGTAATCTGATGGACGTAGCCGTTGTCCTCCGCCACCTGCAGGATGTGCATGGCTTCCTCATAAGTAATGTCATGACCTTTCCCGGTCTCACGGCAGTAGTCGGCAAAGTCGCCCACGCCGATGCACCAGGAGGAGGGATCGTCTGCACAGCCCTCGCCCATGACACCACGACTGGCACGGCAGGAGCACTGTCCCACACCAATGTGGCCCTCGTATTTCTTCAGCCAGTAGGACAGATGCTCCAGATCCACGGAGGTATTCTCCATCTCGATGGCCTTCTCCACGGGGATGACGTGCATACCCACGCCGCCGCCTCCGGGAGGCAGCAGATGGGTGACACCCTCCAGAGGGATGTAGGTCATGCGCTCGAAGAAGTAGCCCACTTCGGGATGCTCGTCATGCAGGCGCTTGTTGTAGTTGGAAATCTCACCGCGGTCGTTGTAAGAGGGATTCTCGCTGAGGTTGTCCGCTTCCTCCATATTGAACATTTCGGCGGAACCGGGAACGAACATGGTCAGAATGTACCGCTTCTCGGAAGGAGGCGCGGTGCGTCCGTTGTGGTCATAGTGGTAGCCGTAGTCAAACTCCAAAAGACCGATGTAGCTCATTTCCTCCAGCACTTTTTCAAAGTGCTCCTTCCCCTCTTCGGGGATCTTGTTCATCTTCATCAGCTGCGGCAGGGTGTAGGGTACGCGGACATCCATAGAAAGGGCAATATCTGCCATTTCGTCAGTCAGGATCGCCGCCAGGCCCCAGTATTCGGGATCGTCGGCGGTGATGCCCTTGATCTTGTGCATCACCACATCGGTGATCTTTTTGCCCAGCTTCAGGATCTTCTCCCGGGGTGCGGGATCGCCCTTGCACACGGGGTTCAAGGCACGGTTTTTCAGTTCTTCGTCAATCATGTCTTTTCCTCCTTTATTTCTTCCATTGCGTTATTCTGTCTTTCAGGTAAGCAGCCAAAGCATCCACACCTTCGCCGGTTTTGGCAGAGATGGGGAAAATTTGAAGATTGGGATTGCGCCGGCGGGCGAATTCTCTGACCTTTTCCATATCAAAGTCAAAGTAAGGCAGCACATCGATCTTGTTGATGATCATGGCATCACAGACCTGAAATACCAGCGGGTATTTCAGAGGCTTGTCGTGACCCTCCGGCACAGAGAGGATCATCATATTCATGGCAGCGCCGGTATCAAACTCCGCAGGACAGACCAGATTGCCCACGTTTTCCAGAATCACCAGATCCAGATTATCCGCCTCCAGCTGCTTAACGCCCTGCCGGGTCATATCCGCGTCCAAATGGCACATTCCGCCGGTGTGGAGCTGGATCACCTTTACGCCGGTCCGGGAGATGGTGTCGGCATCCACGTCGGAATCAATATCCGCCTCCATGATACCGATTCGCAGGTCGTCCTTCAGTGCGGCAATGAGTTTCGTCAGCGTTGTGGTCTTGCCGGAACCGGGAGAGGACATCAGATTGATGAGGAAGGTCTTACTCTCCTTCATCTGCTGACGCAGGCGGTCCGCATCCTGATTGTTATCTTCAAAAATGCTCTGTTTTACTTCAATGATGCGATAATTCCCCATAGAATGCCCCTTTCTCTGATCCCAAGTGTGCAGTATTTCTCTTCTTTTAGCATATCAAAAAAACGGCTGATTGCAAGCAACAAAAACCGGCTTTTGTCGCATTGCGGATTTGTGAGGATGCTTGCATTTCAATCAATATCATTGTATTATAATAGGTAACACGCCCGCAGCCGGGCTTGTTTCACAGGAAAGGAAGTGCTGTCGCCATGCGCCAACCCCCCGCCGTTTCCGACTTGATGGAATGCATCATCCAGAGCGTCCTGATTCTGCTGAAGGAGAAGGGTCTGGAAGAAATCACCGTGAAGGAGATTGCCGAAAAGGCTGGGGTGAATCGCTCGACATATTACCGGCACTTTGCAACGAAAAAGGATGTCATCCGCCGATTCTATCAGCTTCGGCTGGATCAATATCTCAACTCCATACCGGAGGATATCTCCCCAAAGGACTATTTTACCGGGATTTTTTCTGATTTCCTGCTCTATAAGCAAGAGCTGATTCTTCTTGATCAGCGGGGGCTGACGTTTCTCCTGCTGGAGGAACTGAACTCCCGCATTGCCCAGGTACACGGAAACAGCAAAGCCGCCGCACACTCTCTGGCATGCAATTATCACATCGGCGGTGTGTTTAACAGCTTCCGATACGGGCTGTTCGAAGACATGGCAACCCCGCCGGACAGATTGGCGAACCAGTGTCTTATGTTCCTTCCCCACGATTTCTGTCCCTATTTGCTGCATAAAACGCAGTGATCCGCGCATACATCCCTGATAAAAAAATCCGAACCCGTTCCCCATGGGGAACCGGTTCGGATTATTATGTATGCGAAAGAGCAGTATAACAGTGCTTAAAGACAGGTAAGAAACGCAAAAAGTTGCGTAACCGTACTATTCGACAAGTTGGAATTTATCGAACCGTTCAAGAAACTAAAAAGTAGAGCAAAATCAAAAACACACCCATTACAGTAAAACTGATTGCAAGTTGCCATTCTGTTATACCTGAAAAGTGTTCCTCATAGGCACAGCGCGGAAAGTTACGCAGATAGACAAC
>JAQXVF010000086.1 GCA_029224785.1 Bacillota bacterium | reverse complement strand
CAATCGCTATGGCTCCGATTGCTGTAAGGATCGCAGTCCCTGCAACAAAGCACTGATTCGATGTGGCGGCTCCGGTGATCGCACCCGTAATGGCTCCGGTCATGAAGCCCGTGGCTGCACCGTCCAAGGCGGCTTGCCCCGATCCATCCCAGCTTCCCGTTTTCAACCGGTGCGATATCGCGCCGCCTACAGCCCCCGAGACTGCACCCGACACAGCACCTGCAACAGCGCGCTCTGACTTTTGAAAAAAGTCGGAGCAAGCGATATAATGCTTGCTCCGACGTGGTGCCGCTGACCGGGATCGAACCGGTACGGATTTTACTCCGAGGGATTTTAAGTCCCTTGTGTCTGCCTGTTCCACCACAGCGGCATGTGGGACTTAATCGTACCACACCCGGCGGGATTCGTCAACCCCTACAATTGATCCAGATTCAGGCTGAAGGCCGGCAGACACTCCCGGATAAACCACTCCACCTCCGGCTGCTCCAGCCCGTGCAGTGCCTTCAGGGTCTGCTCTGCCGCAGAATCGAACTCCGTGTTGCCTGCTTTCTGTTCTTCCACGCACTTGATGTAGGCAGAAAGCTTGTCCGCCGCTTTGACGATGCCCCCCACCTGAGGATCATCCTCCAGCACCAGGTGCTCGTAGCTGCTGCGCAGACTCTCCGGCAGCTTCTCCAGCAGCCGCTCTCCTGCCACACGTTCCACCTGCTTATAGGCTGTGCGGATCTCCCGGTTATAATACTTGATGGGTGTGGGAAGGTCCCCCGTCAGGATCTCCGAGGCATCATGGTACAGTGCCGCAACCGCACACCGGTCCGGATCCGGGCAGGGCAGCCCCAGAACATCCCTGCGGATCAGGGCCAGCGCATGGGCCAGCACCGCCACCTGATGGCTATGCTCCTGTATGTTTTCCGAAAAAGTATTGCGCATCAGTCCCCAGCGGGTGATATACCGCATCCGCCCCAAAAGGGCAAAAAACTCATTGGCCATAGCTTGCCTCCATTTCACCGATCACATCCGGCAGCTCCTCCGGTGCGGTGCAGAACCACTGTGCCCCCGCCTCGTCCAACTCCTGCCGGGTGCGGAAGCCCCACAGCACACTGAGGCAGGGCAGCCCGGCATTTCGGGAGGTAGCAATGTCCACTTCGCTGTCTCCCACATAGATGCCCCGTTCCGCGTCCAGCGCCTTCATGGCCGCCAGCACCATATCCGGTGCCGGCTTCCGGCGGCATTCGCTGCTCTCTCCCCGGGCGTAGATCCCCGGGAAAAAGGAACGGCACAGCAGCGCCACAGCATCGTCCGGCTTGTTGGACACGATGGCCACGGGATACTCCCGGCTCAGCCGGTCCAGAACCTCCACAACTCCCGCATAGGGTCCGGTCTTGATGCTGGAATGTTCTCTGTAGTATACCCGGAATGCAGCATACACATCTGCAGTATTCCCGCAACCCTCCGGCACTGCCCGGACGATCAGATTCTCCGCACCGTTGCCTACAAACCGCCGGATCTCCTCCCGGGTCCGGATGGGATACCCGAAATGGGCAAGAACGGCGTTGACGCTGTCCGCCAGATCATCCAGCGTATCCAGCAGCGTACCATCCAAATCAAAAATAATGGCCGTTTTCTTCATGTTCAAAACCTGCTTTTCAAAACGCGAATGTCCTCTCCCAAAAACAGCAGCCGGGAGAAGCCGCCCCGAAGCCGGGAGGCAATTTGGGACGAGTACCGGCCCTGGATCTGCTCCATGGTCAGATTGGTGGAAATGATCATGGGCCTGTGCTCCATCATCCGGTCATTGATCAGGGTGTACAGCAGCGTGTTCACCATCTGGCCGGGGTACTCGGTGCCCAGATCGTCAATGACCAGCAGATCACAGGAGACCAGCCGTTCCATGGCTCTTTCCGTGCTTTCATCACTGGAAAACTTGCTCTTCTGGAGCTTTTCCAGCAGGTGGGGAGCACTTTCATACCGGACGGAAAAGCCCCGCTCCGCCACCGCTCTGGCAATGCACAGGGACAGGAAGGTCTTTCCCAGGCCGGATTCCCCGTTGAACAGCAGGTTTCCCGATTCCCGGCCAAAGGCTGCGGCGTAATTCTGACATTTCTGCAGGGTCCGCTCCATCACTACCCGGGGGCTGACTCCCAGCTTTGCGTCCACTGTCTCCGGATAGTAGGAGAGGCGGAACTGGGAAAAGCTCTCCTTTCCGCAGGCCACGGCGGAGATCTCCTTCTTTTGCTCCTGACGGCACAGCTCCTGCAGGCACTCGCACATACGGCTGCCCACATACCCGGAGCCGCCGCAATGGGGACACAGGGGGGAATCGTCCAGGTAGCCCACTTCGAAGTTCTCCGCTGCCAGGCGGGCACGTTCCTGCTGCAGGGCCAGATTGTCCCGGCGAACCTGCTCCATGGCCTCCTCCACGTTCTCACCGGAGGAAAAAATCCGCTGGGCTGCCGTGGCCATGGAAACCCGGAGCAGTCGGTCAATTTCCCGGATCCTGGGGACCATTTTATAGGCGTATTCCATGTGCTCCCGGTTTTCCGCTTCCCGGTCTGCCTTTGCCTGGGCAAGACGCTCCCTGGCCCGGAGCACCACCTCTTCGCTGTATGCCATCTCTATCCCTCCTGCATGATGCGGCGGATGGCCTCCATCTCCGCTTCTCCGATCTCACCGGTGCCTCCCGTAGGCACGGCTTTCCGGTCGCCTTTTTCCACTTCCGCCCCGGTATGAAGTCCCGCCTCATGCCAGCGCTGAAGGATCTTGTTCATATAGGCCCATTTCAGGCCGCCTGTGTTGATACAGGTCCGCTCGTAGGCCATAGACAGGGCCTGGTCGTCGAATCCCATATCCAGCCACTGGCTGATATATCGTTCCTCCGCATCCGTCGGATTTCTGTCTGCGATTTGCAGGATCTGCAGCAGACGGCCCCGGCGGCTGTTTTTCAGGTTCTGGCGCCGGATATACGCCGTAGCCTCCTCCAGCGTATCGATGCCGTGGTCCGCCCAGAAAAAGGCTTCCTTTTCGATGGCCCGAAGGGACGGTGTCCGGAGTCTGCCCCGGTTCCGGGCGCTCTCCCGGCAGTAGCAGACCAGCACGGAGATCACATCATCCGGCAGACCCAGGTAATGGGAAAAGCCCAGCACGATCTTCAGGTCCTCGGTGGTCAGCACCCTGCCCAGCACACGCTGCAGCTCTCCCTGCAGCAACTTGAAGCTCTGGTTGGTTTCCAGCTCCCGAAGGACATCCCCCTCCGTATAACGGGGCTGCTCTCCCCGGACCATGCCGGAATCTTTCCGATCCTCCCAAAGGCCAAGCTGCCGCAGGGCTGCCAGGGCGCAGTCCCTCCGGGAGGGGCTGAGCTGCAGATCCGCCTCCGCGCCCTGGGGATCATTTCCGGTTTTCAGATACAGGTACATCAGGGCCGCATCGCCGCTGCCGCACAGCAGCAGCTTGTTCAGATCCTTCTGCTCAATATGTAGATCGCCAGTTTTCATTTCCGTTCCTCATCCGCAATAGTTTAAGACATTATATCACACTTTTCGCCGGTTCTCAACACAAGAAACCCCCGCAGAAGAAAAACTTCTCCCTGATGCAAAAAACCGTCCTGCCTTTTCCTGGCAGGACGGTTTAATTCCCGGTTTGTTTGCTATAATATGGATAGGCAGGCGGTTCCTTGCCTGCCCCTTTCGCGTCATGCCGGTGCGCATCCGGCGACACACTTGACAGATCATGTAACAGGTTTGAAATCACCGTCGTGATTTTTTCTGTTTCATTTTCTGTCCACAGCTATCTTGCCCAAGGGCGCAAAACTTATACGGAGGGAAATCATGGAAAACCTGCTGACTCTGCTGATTACATTCGCCGCGCTGATTCTTGTGGTCAAGATCCTTGCGGCGCCCATTCGGCTGCTTTGGAAGATCCTTCTGCACTCCGCCTTCGGCTTTTTGTGTCTGTGGATCCTGAACCTGGTGTCGGGCTTCACCGGCGTGGTGTTTCCGCTGAATATCCTCACCTGTGCCGTTGCAGGCTTCCTGGGTGTGCCGGGGATCCTGA
>JAQXVF010000085.1 GCA_029224785.1 Bacillota bacterium | reverse complement strand
CTTGACGAGTATGTTCATTACTATAATTACGAGCGACCTGCGGCCGCTTTGGGCTATAAAAGCCCAGTTCAGTACAAGACCGAACTGGGCTTCTAAAACTATGGTGTTTTTCAGTGTCTACTTTTCCTTGACAAATGCATTTGGCGGGTGTCAGTAAGTTAAGCTGACGAAACCTCCTACCCTCAGAAATGTGATGGCAGGAGGTTTTTTCGTCATGATTTCAAAATAGGGCTTGCCCGATCCGTAGTCATTCCCCAAAAGCAGAGAAAATACGCATATGTTGAAGAATGCCGCTTAGCTGTTGACTAAGCGGCATTGCCCTTTTGGGTGGTTTTTTGCAGAGAAGGGTCAGAATGCGGAGATTCTCACACCGAAATCGCGACCAGCGCCGGAAATGGAAGCGGATGGACGCTCCCGGCGGGACAACGGAACCGGGTTACATGCCCAGGTGATAGCGGATAGCGGCGTCCATATGGGGATTCCAGAAGTCCCAGTTGTGGACACCGGGGCCTTCCTCGTATTTCACGGGTACCTGCTGCTCTTTCAGGAAAGCGGCAAAGGCACGGTTGGACTCGACCAGGAAATCCTCGGTACCGCAGGCCATGTAAATGGAAGGAATGGCAGCGCCGGCGACCTTCAGATCACGGACCAGCACCTCGGGATTGCTACGGCTGGTCAGAACCGCGGCGGGGTCACCGAAGGTCTGTGCGTAATAGTCATAGTCGGCAACAGGATTGGAGAAGCCCGGGGTCATGGTTGCCACCTGGTGGATGATGAGAGCGCTGGACAGGGCAATGATGCTGCCGAACTGTTCCGGATGGGAAAGACCCACGTGCAGCGCACCGAAGCCACCCATGGAGAAGCCTCCGATCATGGTTTCTTCCGGGGTTTTGGCGATGCCGAAGGTCTTCTGCAGGTAAGCGGGAAGCTCCACACCGAAGTAATCGCCGTAGGCTCTGCCGGTGCCCTTCTGGTTCAGATAGAAGCTGTTCTCACCGGAGGCACAGACGATAGCCAGGTTGTACTTCATGGCCAGGTTCTGGGCGTTGCCGCTGAACAGGAAATCGTGCATGGACCCGGAGTAGCCGTGCAGCAGGAACAGGGTCTTGGGGGGACGCTGATAAGCGGGGTTCTGACCGGCAAACTCCGGCGGAGTGTCAGTGGGCAGAATCAGGCAGAAATCGGTAAAGCGCTTCAGGGACTGGGAGAAAATGGTAATGGTCATTTGTGCCATGGGAAAACCTCCTTTGTTTTCTTTCATTTTACCATAGCTTTCCATGGAAGAATTGCGAAAAAATCAAGATTCCTTTTGATTTTGTATCTTGTCCGCAGGAGAGGACGGGATTCCCGAAAAAAGTTCACGATTTTGATATACAGAAGGAACCGTTTTGTGATATACTGAAAACGGTGATTGAAATGCAGAGAGAAAACAGGTCCTGGCGCAACGTGATATACGGCATCACGCTGATCATACTTATCTTTCTCATCGTGTTTATCCTGCTGATGAGCAATTCTTACCGGAAAAAGCTTCGGGAGGCCTATTCCGTGGAGAACAGCCGGGCAGTACAGACCTGGAGCAACACCATGGAATCCAGGCTGGGAGCTGTGTACGGGGATAATTATGAGATTGCTCTGGCATTGTACAACAATACGGAGTTGAAAAGCGGAACACCTGCCATGCAGTATTCCGTTCGGAAGAAAATCGCCGATGCGATCTCGGATAAGGCGGAGATCAACCAGGATCTGGACTTTCTTTTTGTGATGGACCTGGACGGAGGAGACCTGATTTTTTCCAAGCGGACCAACGCCAATATCGCTCCGTCTCAGATCAACAGCGTCAAGCAGTACATACGGAAAGGGGAGTATCAGACCATTTCCGTTCATGAAAAAACCTGGAATGTTGCGGAGATTGACGGGACCTCCTACTTTTACCAGGCCCTGAGAATCGGGAAATATGTGGTTGGCTCCATGTGTCGGCTGACCAATTTCGATATGACCGATACCATGCACATTTTGGGCAGCCATTCCGGCTGCGCGGTGATTTCAGAGGATCGGATCTGCTATATGGCAGGAGAGGACCTGTTTGGAGAAGGCTCTGTAGACAGCAGCGGGAACGTTGCTCTGCCCACAGCCTCGGAACAGATCACCCGGGACTTCCCCCTTGCGAATGCCCGGCTGCTGCTGGCGGTGCAGGGAGACGAAACCATGCGGATCTACTCCTCCTCGCTGCGCTGGATGGTTGTCTCCGGCGCAGCATCCATCGTCCTCCTGCTGATCCTCATCGCGGTGCTGTCCCGGCTGGTGGCCTCTCCGGTGGAGCAGATGCTGAAGGCCACCCGGGAGGTCCAGGACGGAAATCTGGAATACCAGATGCCGGAGAATTGGGGCAGCAGGGAATTCGACACCTTGACAGGCAGCTTTAATTCCATGGTCCGCCAGATCCGAAATCTGAAAATCAACGCCTACGACATGGAAATCCAGAAGCAGCATGACGAGCTGACCATGCTCCGGGCACAAATCCAGCCCCATTTTTACCTGAACGCCATTACCACCGTCAGCAACATGACCTATCAGGACCGAAACGCGGACATCCGAAGCTATGTGTCAGCCCTGGCGAAGTTCATGCGCTATATGCTCAATCTCCGCAGCAAGATGATCCCGCTGGGCGATGAGATCCTCCACATCGATAACTACCTTCGGATGCAGAGCATCAAATTCCCGGACAGCGTTCACGCTGAGGTGAATTGCCCGGAGGAAGCCAAGACGGTGGAGATCCCGTATCTGCTGCTGTTTACCGTTGTGGAAAATACCTTTAAGCATGCCATGGATCTGTACCATCCTCTGGAGCTGCGGATCGAATGCAGCGTACAGGAAGGAGAGGACCCCTGCTGCCGGATCCTGGTGACGGACAACGGCAAGGGATTCTCCGCAGAAGTGCTGGAGCTGTTTCGCCCCGGTACGGTGGCACCGGATGCCAAGGAACACCTGGGCCTGAGCAACGTCAGCAGAACCCTGATGCTGGTCTACGGCAGGGAGGACCTGCTGCGGCTGCGGAACAATCCGGAGGGAGGCGCCTGCGTGGAGCTGCGCATTCCCCTGACCCATGAAAAGAAGAGAACGGAGGACATCCATGAAACTGCTGATTTGTGATGATGATATTTCTACGGTGGACGTGATCCAGAATCAGATCGACTGGAATGCCCTGGGGATCACCCGGATTCTGCGGGCATACAACGGAATGGTTGCCAAGGAGATCATCCTCAAGGAGAACCCGGAACTGGTGCTCTGCGATGTGGAGATGCCCCAGTGCAACGGCATTGAAGTGCTGAAATATGTCAGCGAAAATGGGATCCATACCAATTTTGCCTTCCTGACCTGCTATGAGAGCTTTGAATATGCCCGGGAGGCGGTACGCTACGGTGCCGTGAACTACCTGACCAAGCCCCTGGACCTGGAAGAACTGACGGAAGCGCTGAAAAAGATGGTGGAGGACGTGCACAGAGCCCGTGTGGAGGAAGCCCAGAAGGAGGATTGCAGCAACCGGGAGGTAACCATGCTTAATTCCTTCCTCCGTTCCCTGCGGGACGGGTTCTACGGAACGGATCCGCAGAAAATTGATGCCGTTCTTCGCCGGGAGCGGATCAATCTGCCTGTCCGGGAGCCGTGGCGACAGGTCCTTCTGGGGGTCAATATGGACGGTGCCTATGAGCAGGGGTGGACCAAGGAGCTTGCCCACTACTCCTTCCGCTTTCTGGCAGGGGAGGCCATCTCCGACCGTCTGGATTTCGGATACAGCATCGTGGATGCAGGTACTCAGTTTTACACGGTACTGCTGCTGATCCCTGCGGCACGGATGACCGAGGTGGAGCTGCAGCAGCGCTGCCAGCGGTTCGTCCATATCTGCATGGCGCATATGCAGGTCTGCCCGGTGTGCCTGATCTCGGAGCCGGATTCCCTGTACCGACTGTCGGAGACCAATGCGGAGGTGAGCCGGAAGCTACACAAGCTTCGCTTCCGGGAAGGCCAGGTGTTTCTGGACAGTGAAATCACGGAGGATACCTTCCACGGAGCAGCGTTTGAAGTGGATTATGTCCGGCTCATGAGCTGCGTGAAAAAGGGCAATAAGGAAGACTATACCCTCATGGTGGCGGAATTGCTGGACAAGATCGTTCAGAGCCGGACGGGAAGCGACCGGCAGATGGCGCTGCTGCACCATGATCTTTTGCAGTGCTTCTATACCCTTCTGCGTGACAACAGGATCCAGGCCCACGAGCTGTTCCATAACAATGAAATGCGGGACCGGGATTATTACGCCGAGCGGTCTGTCAACGACATGAAGAAATACGCGTCCTGCCTGTTCGACAGTGCCGTGTCCGCTCTGGAGAAGGAAAACGGCTCCTCCGATATGATCGCCGTGGTAAAGCAGTACATCAAAGAGCATTTCCGGGAGGACATTGACCGGAACGAGGTGGCCACGGTGGCCTATATCACCCCGAATTACCTGTCCAAGCGGTTCCGCAGCGAAACGGGAATGAGCCTGCGGGAATACATCAATGAACTTCGGATCAACGAGGCAAAGCGGCTGCTTCTGAGCACCGGCAAGACGGTCAGCGAGATTGCCTGTGAGGTTGGCTTTGAGAATATTTCCTATTTTTCCACCGTATTCCACAAGCATTGCGCCATGAGTCCCATTGAATGGCGGGAAAAATCAGGAAACAACAAATAACAGAGGAGCGAATTCCATGGAGAAACTGCGTTTGTTTCTGAAAACCGAGAAAGAAAAAATGCGCAAGCTGAACCGCAAACAGAAGGCGGAGTATATCTGGGATTATTACAAGATCCATATTATTGCCACCGTGTTCATACTGACACTCACCATATACACCATCCTCTCCTGCGCCGGCCGCGGGCAAACCTCCCTTTATGTGGTGCTGATTAACTCCGCAGAGGGGGATAATACCTTGTTTTCTCAGATCATGGAGGAAAACGGGTATACCGAAGGCACTGTCTCGGTGGATACCACCATGACCTACCACAGCGCATCGGAGATGGCGGAAGGCGACATCGTGACGATCCAGGTGCTGGCTGCGCTGTTCGGAATGGGGGATATGGACCTGTTTGCGGCCAACCCGGAGGTATTTGACCGGTATACAGGGCAGAATGCCTTCGAAAATCTGGGACTTCTGCTGCCCCAGGAGCTTCAGCGGCAGCATGAAGATCAACTTGTCCGCTATACCACGGAAGGCGGGCAGGATGTGGTGGGAGGAATCCTCTTCCGGGAGGGCTCTCCGCTGCATCAGGCAGGCTATTACCAGGGGGATGTGGTCATTGGCATTGCTACACAGGCAGAGCACCTGGACGAGGCCCTGGCGGTGATCCGTGCCCTGCTGGAAATGGAGCCATAACCGCTGTAGCCTCCGGGCGGTATTTCAGGCCAAAGATTGTACAAAATTGAAAATGAAGGGCAGATAATTGGAAGGCCCAGGGGCCGAAACGGGAACTTCACACATTTTTAAAATGTTTGAGGAAAAAATCAAAAGACAAATTCCCAAAAACATGGCATGATATAAGAGCATAGGGGTCTGTCCCCTTGTAAAACAAACATTAAATGGAGGCAATCGAATGAAGAAGATCATTGCAATGCTGCTGGTCGTCGTGATGGTTCTGGGTCTGGCTGCCTGCGGCAGCAAAGCCCCCGCCGAGACCACCGCTGCACCCACTCCCAGCGGCGAGACCAAGGCTCCTGCCAACGAAACCACTGCTGCACCTGCCGGCGAAGTGTATCAGGTTAAGCTGGGCTTCCCCACCATGCAGGCATTCCCCGATGCCGCTGAAATCGACAAGGTTGAGAGTTTCATCAACGAGCACCTGAGAAACGATCTGGGCATCACCGATTTTGAACTGGACCTGCAGTTCATTTCCCTGTTCGAGTACGCTACCAACATGAACATGGCTCTGGCATCCGGCGAGAAATGGGATATCATCTGGACCATGGGCGACCTGTCCACCGCTGTCAGCAACGGCTACATGGTCGACTTGACTCCCTACCTGGAAAATGAGCTGGCCGGCGCTGTCGACGTGGTTAAGAACTGGGTTGTCTGCGGTACCATCGACGGCACTGTCTATGCGCTGCCTTGCTACAAGGGCCAGGTTCTGAGCTGGAAGTACATCTACGACACCAACTATGCCGATGCCTATGATATGTCCAAGGTCCATGACCTGGAAACTCTGGACGAGGCTCTGGCTGCCATGAAGGCAAAGTACCCCAACGAAGTGTTTGAGGTCTACTGCAACCAGTATCCCTCCCTGACCAACTTTGAGGATCACACCTCCATGGTCGGCAACTATGTTGCTACCGTCGGCGATTCCACCACGCTGGTGAACTACTTCACCACCGATGCTTTCCAGAAGGCTATCAAGATGGCATATGAACATCGTCAGGCCGGCTATGCCGATCCCGAAGGCTCCACCAATACCCTGAGCCATGATGCCGTCATCATGTCCGGCTCCTCCAAGGGCGTTATCATGGGCCATGCTTACAGCATCGAGACCATCAACCAGATGTTCACCATGAACAACTCCTACGGTGCAACCTTTGAGTCTGTGGAGATCGCTACCTCCGACATGACCACCAACACCCTGACCTACGGCATCCCCTACACCTCCGAGAACCCCGCCGCTGCTGCCAAGATGTTCAACCTGATCTGGACGGACGAAGTTATCGCCAACGCTCTGATCTACGGTCTGGAAGGCGTGTCCTGGGAGTGGAACGAGGACCACACCTCCATCCAGTATCCCGAGGGCCTGGGCCTGGACAGCGTTCCCTACACTGCTCTGTACACCTGCGGTGCATTCGGCAACCAGTTCCTGCTGTACGGCTTCGACGGTAACACTTCTGAGGCTGATAAGGTCTTCATGAAGGAACTGATCGACAATGCCTGGTATCCTCCTCTGTTCGGCTTCATGCCCTCCAACGAGAATGTTTCTACCCAGGCTGCTGCCATCAGCAACGTTTATAACCAGTACTACAAGGCTCTGACCTACGGCGATGTGAATCCTGATGACATCATGCCCCAGTTCCTGGCGGATCTGGAAGCTGCCGGCATCAACGAGCTGATCGCGGATTACCAGGCTCAGGTCGACGCTTGGCTGGCGTCCAAGTAATCCCATCTACAGAATGCAGGCCTTCGGGCCTGCATTTTCTGCTTTTCGGGCTGCTTACAAAATGAGAAACACACTGTACTTTTTTGAATGCCCTTTCGTTAAAAATTTTGTAAAATATCTTCATTAAATTGAAGGAGCGGGTTCTCATGTCAAAAACGATTTCCCAGGTTTCCGAGTATGATGGCGTGCTGGCTCAGAAGAAAAAAGCGCGCCGGAAAGAAGCCTTCAAGCGGACGCTGCCACTGTATTTCATGATGCTGCCGGGTATTATCTACCTGATCTGCAATAACTATCTGCCCATGTTCGGTATTTTGCTGGCATTCAAGAAAGTCAACTTCTCCATTGGCATTTTCAAGAGCCCCTGGATCGGTCTGAAGAACTTTGAGTTCCTGTTTGCCACCAAGGATGCCGCCATAATGATCCGCAATACCCTGCTTTATAACATTACCTGGATCATTCTTGGCATGATTATCTCTCTGTTCATTGCCATCTGCATGGCAGAGATTTCCAAGCGGAAGGCTGCAAAGGTGATCCAGCCCATCATCTGCTTCCCCTCCATGGTCTCCGCGGTTATCCTTTCCTACATCGTCTACTCTTTCCTCAGCACCACATACGGCTATGTGAACCGCACGTTCTTCCCCGATCATCCCATCAACTGGTACGCCACCGCCAAGTACTGGCCCTTCATTCTGACCATTGTTCACTTCTGGCAGAGCTCCGGCCAGGGCTCCATCATCTACATGGCGTCCATCGGCGGCATTGACAAGGGCCTGTATGAGTCCGCCAGAATCGACGGAGCCGGAAAGATGAAGCAGATCTTCAGCATTACGCTGCCCATGCTGCGTCCCATGATCATTCTGATGCTGCTGATGTCCATCGGCAGGATCTTCAACACCGATTTCGGTATGTTCTATCAGGTTCCGCTGAACTCCGGCCTGATTCTGAAAACCACCCAGACCATCGATACCTACGTCTACCGTGCACTTCTGGAAATGAACAACGTGGGTATGTCCTCTGCTGCCAGCGTATTCCAGGCGGTTCTGGGCTTTGTCCTGGTCGTTGTATCCAACACCGTTGTGAAACTGGTGGACAGCGACAACGCTCTGTTCTGATGAGGTGATTGAAATGAAAAAAGCAAAAGCAGCTCCCGGAATTCAAGACGAGCGCGCGTTCCACAATGTGGCACTGACGCTGATGACCCTTCTTGCCATCTACTGTATCATTCCTTTTTTCCTGATGCTCTCCATTTCTCTTTCCACGGAGAATGCCCTGGCCAATAACGGCTATACCTTCATCCCCAAGGAATGGTCCCTGGCTGCGTATGACTATATGTGGGCCAAGCGCTACACCATTGGCAGATGCTACGCCCTGACCATCATCGTCACCGTGGCAGGCACGCTGGGCAACCTGGTTCTGACCAGCCTGTTTGCCTACCCCCTGAGCCGTAAGGACTTTAAGCCCCGCAATTTCTTTGCGTTCTTTGTGTTCTTTACCGTAATGTTCAATGGTGGCCTGACTGCCAGCTATATCGTCTGGACGCAGTTTTTCCACATCAAGAACACCATTTGGGCCTACATTCTCCCCGGTGCACTGATGGGCGCTATGAACGTTCTGATGGTTCGGAACTACTTCAATGCCAATATTCCCTATGAGATCATCGAAGCGGCCCGGATCGACGGCGCCAATGATATGCGGATCTATGCACGGATCATGGTGCCCCTTTCCAAGCCTGTCATGACCACGGTTGGCCTGTTCGCAGCCATCGGCTACTGGAACAACTGGACGAACGGTATGTACTACATTTCCGATACCAAGCTGTTCACCATTCAG
Organism: Bacillota bacterium; assembly: GCA_029224785.1. Lineage (GTDB taxonomy): Bacteria > Bacillota > Clostridia > Oscillospirales > Oscillospiraceae > Faecousia. The sequence continues at coordinate 14,171 of JAQXVF010000085.1, read as the reverse complement.
GTGTACCTGAAGAAGCTGATGGACAGCATCGCCTTCCTGAAGTCCAGCTCTGCTGCGGCGGAAGGTGCCGCCCTGGCGTTCAAGTCTTTGCCGACAGAAAGCGCCCGTATGGCCATTGCCATCATTGCCATTTTGCCCATCCTGATGGTTTATCCCTTCATCCAGAAAGAGCTGGTTAAGGGCATGGTCGTCGGCGGTGTTAAGGGCTAAACCATAGCTTCTTTCCGTCTCGGAAGAAGGATTGACTGTTTTGAACTTGCACCGGACCTCCGGTGCAAGTTCTTTATGATAAAGGAGGAAAAACATTATGCTGAAATTTGCCCCGGTTTTTCAAAGCAGTGCCGTGCTGCAGCGGGAAAAGCCGGTTGCCGTATGGGGCCAGGCGGACCCCGGCGCAGAAGTGACCGTAATTCTGGGAAGCGCCAGTGCCAAAACCGCAGCAGCGGAGAATGGCTGCTGGAAGGTAACTCTGCCCGGCCAGGAAACGGCCCGCGGACTGACTCTGACTGCCCGGAGTGGTGCTGAGCAGATCTCCTGCGAGGATATTGCGCTGGGTGAGGTGTGGCTGGCCGGCGGCCAGTCCAATATGGAGTTCTACCTCCGCTTTGACGCGGACCGGGAGGATGCCTATCGGGAGGGCTGCAGCGATGACCTGCGCTATTACTGCTGTCCCAAGCTGTCTTATCCCGGCCAGGAAGAGGACGAGGACCACAGCCACGAAGGAATCTGGCGCAAGGCCGACAGGGAGAATCTGCCGCATTTTTCCGCTGTGGGATTTTATTTCCAGAAATATCTGCGGGAGAATCTGAACGGTGTGCCGGTGGGGATTCTGGATTGCAGTTGGGGCGGTACCTCCGCAAGCTGCTGGATGTCCGACGAGTATCTGACCGGAGACCTGGCAGAGTACATCCGGCTGCGGGAGGAGACCCGGAAGCTGGATCTTGAACGGGAGCTGGAAGCGTTCCGGCAGACCACCAGGCAGCGCAGCCTTCCGGAGATGAAGGAGCAGTTTGAGCGCATGATGGCAACCCCCATTACCGAGCCCATGAGCTTTGCTCTCACTCCGGAGATGATGGAGGCTTTTCTTCGTACCAAGTATGCTCCCTTCTCCCAGTTCAGTGCCGCAGGACTGTACCATAAAATGCTGAAGCCTGTGATGCCCTATGGCATTCGGGGCTTTCTCTGGTATCAGGGAGAAGAGGATTCCAACCATCCGGAGCTGTACCAGCACCTGTTTACCAATATGATCCGGTGCTGGCGGGACGGCTGGGGGGAGGAGTTGCCCTTCCTGTTCGCCCAGCTTACGGCGTTTAAAAACCCGGGTGGATGGAATTTACTGGACTTTGTGCCTATCCGGCAGGCCCAGACGCTGACGGCAAAGACCGTGGAAGGGGTCCACATGGTCTGCACTATGGACGCGGGATTGCCTTACGACATTCATCCCAAGCAGAAGCGCCCCGTGGGACAGCGGCTTGCCCGGCAGGCACTGTGCTACGCTTACGGACAGGATCTTCTGTGCGAGGCACCCCAGGTGGTTTCCGCAGAAAAGGGAGAGGGTACGATTACCGTCTCCTTTGCCAACTGCGGCGAGGGCTTCCTGCCCTGTGAACGGGTGGAGGAGCTGAAGCTGTTCGTAAACGGCATACAGACGGCTTTTTCCCCATCGGTAAGCGGGAATGCCGTTACCCTGACCGTGGCAGGCCTGCGGAGCACGGACCTGTGCCGGTTGGAGTATGCCATTGTGGATTATTGTGAAATGTCGCTGTTTAATAGCGTGGGACATCCTGCGCTGCCCTTTACGGCGGAAATCTGAGGAGGATTACAATGGGAAAACGATTTGATATGATGCTGTATCCCGGCGGGAAGAAAAAAGCACTGACACTGAGCTACGATGACGGCGTGTGCCAGGACCGCAGACTGATTGAGATCCTGGACCGGTACGGTTTGAAGTGTACCTTCAATCTGGGATCCGGTGTTCTGGGATACCAGGACCAGCTCGGCGGAAGGGTCAGTATTTCCAAAGTGATGCCGGAGGAAGTGGCGTCCCTCTATGCCAATCACGAGGTGGCCGGTCATGGCCTGTGGCACTCCTCTCTGGTGGATATCGGCACTCCGGCGGCCATGTACGAGATCTGCGAGGATCGCCGCCGTCTGGAGGAGCTGACCGGAAAATTGGTTCGGGGCTTTGCCTATCCCTTCGGTCTTGAAAATGACGATGTACGGGAAATCCTGCGCCTTGCCGGTATCGAAAGTGCCAGAACGGTGGTATCCACCCATAGCTTTGCCCTGCCGAAGGACTTTTTGAAGTGGGATCCCACTTGCCACCACAATGACCCGGAGCTGATGAGCATGGCAAAGGAGTTCTGTGAATCCGACAGAATGTTTGCCTCCGGAGAGCTGTTCTATCTGTGGGGCCATGCCTATGAATTCGACGTAGATCAGAACTGGGACCGGATCGAGGAATTTGCCAAATATGTATCCGGATACCGGGATACCGTGTGGTTTGCCACCAACACGGAGATCGTGGAATATGTCAAGGCGTTCCGCGGCCTGCGTTACAGCAGCGATGCCCGGTTAGTTTACAATCCCTCTGCCACCACGGTGCTCGTCCAGGTGATGCGGGATGTGGTGGAGATTCCTGCAGGCGCAACGGTGGTCATGCCGGAGACGCCGCTGTGATCTGCGTTTTGAGGTAAACAAATGGGAGCATTCAGCTATGACGGTCCTCTGATGAAGGCCCTGACCATGATGGCCAATATGATGATCGTCAGCTTTTACTGGATTGTTGGCTGCCTGCCGGTGGTGACCATTGTGCCATCCTGTGCTGCCATGTATCACACCATGGTGAAGGTGGTACGGGGAAGAGGAAGCGGCGTAACCCGGGACTTTTTTGCCTGCTGGAAGAACAATCTCCGGCAGGGAATCCCCCTGACCCTGATGGTGGGGGCGTTCGGCCTGGTAATGGGATTCTGCCTGAGCTTCGGCTACCGGAATTCCCAGCACAGTTGGGTCCTGGCATACTTTGTCATCGGCTGCCTTCTGATGCTGTTTTTCTGCGAAATGGCGGTATGGCTTCCTGCAGTGCTGTCTCGTTTTGAGGGAAGTCTGGGAACCCTTCTTCGCCTTTCCCTGTATTTTGCCATGAAAAAGCCTCTGGCAACCCTGCTGATGCTGGTTTTTCTGGGTATCACGGTCTTTCTTGTGGATTTTTATCCGGTGCTGGCGCTGATTTTGCCGGCGGTGTATGTGGATCTGGCCTGCGGCAGCGTGGAAAAAGCCATGGGGGCCTTCCAGGAGCAGAACATCGGCACCCGGGAAGAGGAGGAGCAGGAGGAGACTTTGCCGGAGGCAGCGGAGATCTCCGCGTTGGAACAAGCCAGAGCAATGGAAGAAACCGAAGGAGAAGAAACAGATGCCTGAGATGGAACTGCGGGATTTGCTGATGATCTATCCCTTTACAAAACCCACAGGGATCTTTGACCGGAAGCGGGCCAGACTGGCCCGGGAAATGGAACAAAAAAGTCCCTATACCACCAATGAGGGTGTCATTGCCCTTCAGAAATTCAGTCTGACGGTGGAACACGGGGAGTTTCTGGTGCTGCTTGGCCCATCCGGATGCGGAAAAACCACGCTGCTGCGGTTGATTGCCGGACTGGAAACGCCGGTCCAGGGTCAGATCCTGATGGACGGGAAATGCGTCAACGAACTGCCCCCGGAGCAGCGGGACATTGCCATGGTTTTCCAGAATTTTTCCCTGTATCCCCATTTGGATGTCTATGAAAACCTGGCCTTTACCCTGAAAAACCAGCGTATGCCCCGGGATGAGCTGGATGCGCGCGTCCGGGAGGTGGCGGAGATCCTGCAGCTTACCCGGGTGTTGGACCGCAGGCCCAAAGAGCTTTCCGGAGGTCAGCAGCAGCGGGTGGCCATTGGCCGTGCCATTATTCGCCGGCCTAAGCTGTTTCTGATGGATGAGCCGTTCTCCAATCTGGATCCTGCACTGCGTGGCCAGCTTCGGGAGGCTGTCCGCAGACTCCATGCCCATCTGGGCACCACCTTTGTGTATGTGACCCACGATCAGAAGGAGGCCCTGTCGCTGGGGACCAGGATTGTGGTGATGAAGGACGGAATGCTCCAGCAGGAAGGAACTCCCCGGGACGTGTTCAACCGCCCGGTCAACCGGTTTGTGGCATCCATCGTGGGAGAACCGCCTATGAATTTCTTTGAAAACTGCTCGGTCTTCCGGGAATCCCGTACGGTGGAGGTCCTGGGAAAGCGGTTCCGTCTGCCATCCTGCCCGGACAGAGACCGGGTCACGGTGGGGATCCGGCCGGTGCACATGGAAGTCGGGGCAGGGGAGATCTCTGGAACCCTGGAGCAGACGCTCCCACTGGGTTCGGAAACCCTTCTGACGGTGAAAACCGACGGCGGCAGCGTCCGTGTCGTGGTTCCGGAGAGCCAGGGGCTGTCGTGGATCCGTGGGCAGCAGGTGCTTCTGTCCGTGGAGTCAAGGCGCCTGCACCTGTTTGATCCGGAGACGGAATTGCGTCTTTGAGAATTGGGTCTGCCGACAAAAACAAAAGACAATCTGTGTTTTTTGAACGCTGCGGACTGCGAAATATGGTAAAACAACAAAGAATCATTTCCCAAACAGGGAACTTTTCAGAAAGTGAGGGAATACCGATGTACGAGGAGAACCGACTGGTCCTTTCGCAGATCGTGGAAGAAAAAAGCGTGATCCGACACGTTTCCAAGCACCGCAATCCGGACGGAAGCTTTGATCTGAAGGGCAACAAGGAAATCTGGAATCATGCCATTGCCCGTTTCCGGCAGATCTTCCTGTGGGAGGATGGCGCCCCCGGCTTTGATGACCGGGATCCGCTGCAGACCCAACCGTCTATCATATTTGTGCCTGCGCTGAATGCAGACGGCCCCAGAGGCACCGTTGTGGTGGCTCATGGCGGCGGTTTTTCCAGCCGAACCGGCTGTGAAGGAATGCACGTGGCGGATTATTTTGTGAAAGCAGGTTTCAACGCCGCCATACTTACCTATCGTCTGGAGCCCTATACCCGCCGGGATGCCATTGCGGATATGCAGCGGGCGATCCGCCTGCTTCGGGCAAACAAGGATGTGCTGAACATTACCGAAAAGGTGGCAGTAATGGGCTTCTCCGCCGGCGGAATGCTGTCCGGCAACTGCGCCACGCACTATGACCGGGGAAATCCTCTGAGCGAGGATCCCATCGAACGGGAGTCCTGCAGGCCGGATGCGGCGGTGCTGGGCTACGGTGCCTTTGCCCATGTGAAGTTCCCACCGTTCAGCTTCGGCGGCATCCCCAAGACCGCCTTCCAGGATCCGGACAGGGCGGAAAAGCTGTACCTGGCCCCGGAAAAGAATATCACCACGGATACGCCGCCTTTTTTCATCTGGCAGACCATCGACGACTTTTTTGGAGATCCCCGTCATTCCTTTGAACTGGGCACGGCCCTGACGGAGGCGGGAGTCCCCTTTGAGATGCATATTTATCCCGAAGGCGTCCACGGACTTGCCCTGGCGGACGGAAACAATGATTTGTCCATGGATCTTCCCCATGTAGCCACATGGGCGGATCTGTGTGCACAGTGGCTGAGAAAGCAGGGGTTATAACATGGATATGGAAACCATTCTGAACCGGAAATATCAAATGGACGACTATGGCCGCATCTGCAATATTCGCGACCTGTACTCCACCTTCAGTCCCAATGTGGACCTGGAGGCGCTGAAGAACTCTGCCTTTTTCCCTGCCCTGCAGGAGATGATGGAGGTTGTACTGGATACACCGGATGAGCGCTCTCCGGAGGTGATGGCCTACTGGGCAAAGCGGGGCATGGTAAAGGAATTCCACGGAATGGATAACGTGACGGACTGGGATGACTACGAGAAAAAATACGGCTACCGCTGGAACGCGGAGAAGTACGGACTGAAGCAGAACGAGCACATCCTGTGGAACTCCTTCGTGCCGGTTTCCGCCTTCCGTCCGGAAAACAAGGACCGGAAATATCCTCTGGTGTTCGCTCTCCACGGAGCCAGCAATGGACAGTTCCTGGTGGAGGGCTGGGGATTTGTGCAGGAGGCTGCCAAGCGGGAGTGGATCGTCATCATTCCCTCCCTGCAGATCGACGCATTTTTGATGCAGATTCTGGAAGAGGCCAAAAAGCTGTATCCTGTGGACAACGACCGGATCTATGTGACAGGATTCTCTTACGGCGGATGGTGCTCCAACCGGCTGGGCAATCTGTATCCGGAGGTTTTCGCCGCGGTGGCACCCTGCGGAGCGCCCATGGACAACGGGTATATGGAGGGAGACTCCGAGGACCGGGAGCCGCTGCCTCCCTTTGACGGCAAACCCAGAGCCTTGGAAAAGGATCTGTATATGCCCATTCTGAACGTATACGGCGAATGTGACGGTAACCGCTTCCCCGTGTACCGTTTCAAAGGAAAGCGCTTCGGTCTGTCTACCATGGTCTGTCCCCAGGATATTCTGGACGGCATCAATTCCTGGGCGCGGGTGAACCACGCGAAGGAGCTGACTCTGGAATCCACCATGGCGCTGGAGACAGCAGAAAATGCGACCCTGGCTGAGAAGCAGACGGGCATTGCGGCCCCCTGTCAGGAGAGCTATGTGGCGGACGGTGTGCAGTACCATATGCTGGGCTTGCCCAGCGAAGACGGCATCGTCCGCACGGCGCTGCTGGCGGAAATGAACATTCCCCATTGGCCCACCCCGGAAATGGCGCGGAGGATTTTCCAGTTCTTCTCCCACTTCAGCCGGGATCCGGAGACAAGAAAGAGCGTTTATCACGCACAGGGTTTCTGAAAAACAACGCGTCCGACGAGGATTCTTCCCGCTTCGGACGCGTTTTTCATGATTTGGACAGAAAAAGTGCAGCCGCTTGGCTGCACTTTTTCGATATGGAGGAAAACGGGGATCAGGCGGTGTAGATGCTTTCCTTGGTTTCGGGGTCCCGGCTGAAGTGGGAGAAGAATTCAAAGATCTGGCGGCTCATCTCGGGAGTGGGCCAGTGAGGCATATTCATCTCCACCATGATGCGGACACGGGTCACACCGTCCCGACTCTTCAGGTCACCGATGTAGTTGACGATGCCATCAGCGACTACCTTCCGTCCCTCGGACAGAGGCAGCCCGATGTTCTTCTCTACCTCAGTGGCATTGGGATCGTTTTTAAGTGCCATCACCGCATCAACGGAAAGCAAAGGCGCGTCGTTGACATCCAGCCAGTGGTTGATGCCATCCACGATCAGATCCGGAGTGATGTGCCACATCATGTCGGGAGCACCGTCTTTCGGATACCCAACATCATATACCGGGAAGCGGTTGCCGTCCAGGTTGCCGGCGATGTTCAGCACGGGCATATACACACCCATGGCCTTTGCCCGGGACTTGCCATCAAACGGAGTCTGAGGCTCGGGGCCGATGGCCTTTTCCACAAGGCCGTTGCTGATGGGAGCGCCGCAGGGAGCGACGGCAGCGTAGACATCGGGACGCTTATTGCCCAGGAAATTGGACATGAAACCGCCGTAGGAGAATCCGGTGGCGTAGATTCGGCTTTCGTCTACAGGATACAGGGCCTTGGCCTGGGCCAGGATCTCATCAAGAATGTCATCCAGCTCGATGGAGGGCACCACAACAATCCACTCCTGCTTGGCGGCTTCCTGAACGAAGCCCCAGCCGTCAATGATGCTGATGGGATTGAATCCGCCGTGAAGGACAACCACCACCGGATACTTACGGTCCTTGTTTTCCGGACGGAAGGCGGAAACCGGCACGAAGGAGTTCCACTTCTTGTGCAGATTCTGAATGCCCTGCTCCCGGGGGCCTTCCCAACGATAGCCGGTTTTGCTTTCGTATTCGCTCCAGCTCATGACGTCGTTGTCGCCGTGGCACTCTTTGACCATGCCCCGCTTGGCCCAGTAGGCAATGACCTCCGGGGAGCGATCGTCAAAGTTGTTCAGAATCGGCTCCATCATCTCTTCCAGGGCAGTCAGATAGCCGCAGTCCTTCAGAGCCTGCAGATCCACCTGATGATTGAAGGTGGTGTAAAGATCCCGGATCCGGTCGATCCGGCCGCTGTCGGTCATTTTGAACTGTTTGTCCAGAATGGTATCCCAATTCATGAAGAAAACCTCCTATATGTGATGCTTCTATTGTACTGCTTCCGGGGAAGAGATTCCTTTGATTATGTGCAAAACCTTTCCGATTTTGTAGCGTAAATTTCCCGCAATGCATTGCATTGCGGGAAATCGATTACTGTTCCATGGAGAAGGTAATATTGCCCTGAGCGTCCTTGGCGGAAACGGTGAAGCTGCAGGTTGCCAGATCGGCATGAAGCTCTGCGGTGCAGCCGTTGTTCTCGTGGACGAAGGAAATCTTGCTGCCGTCGGAGGAGACGGTGATCCGGCTGTCCTCGCCGAAGGCGGGGTTCCCGTTGCGGAACTTCAGCAGGTCGATCTGCTTCTGCACCAGCGGCATGGACAGGCGCTTTTCCATCTCTTCGTTGGAGAGATTGGTGCGGTTGATCTCCTTATGGCCGCCGGGGCCTGCACGGCGAACGGCTTCGTGGTCGTTCTCACCGGCAAACAGGTCCAGATACCAGATCTGGGGCTTGCCGGGCATAAACATCTGCAGGGCACGAGCCAGCAGCATCTTCCGGTCGTCAGCCCCCAGAGCGCTGTAGAAGGTGGCGTTGACCTGATAGTACACGTTCTTCTGGCCGTGGAGGTTCTTGATGTAGCCGCCCCGGGCCACCACCGTGTCGATAAGGGACTGGATCTGTTCGTCGGTAAGCAGGCCCTTCAGGTCCAGCAGGGGGATGCCGTCATGGCAGCCCAGCATATTGACGGCGCGGATGTTCTTATCCAGCATTTCCTGTGCCCAGGAGGCCAGAAGAGCACCGGTCTTGCGCTCCAGAGCGTCGATGGTCAGTCCGGGCAGGAAGAAGTCGTAGACCATGTAGCCCTTGGAGGAAACCAGCTCGTGGGTCTTTTCTCCGTAGCTGGCATGGATTTCCGGCAGCAGAGTCACATGGTACTTGTCAGCCAGGACCCGGACCTTCTGCAGCAGATCCCAGGTGCCGGGATCGTTGAAGAAGTTCTTGGCGCCCACTTCCTTGGAAGCGTAGGCGAATGCATCCAGACGAACGATATGGGCACCGTAGCCGGAAAGGGTCTTCAGGGTGTTTTCGTAGTGCTCCCACACCAGGGGGGAGTTTACGTTCAGGTCCATCTGACCCAGGTATTTCCGATGGGCTTCCATATAGTCCTTGATGGACTGAGGAACAAAGTCCAGCTCCTTGGGAGTCTTGCCCTGGGCAATGGCCTCGTTGATTTTGGCAGCCATGGTCTGAGCCTCGCCGTACTGCAGGTCGGCGATCTCCATCAGATCCTGACCGTCCAGAATGGGATAACGGATCTCCTGATAGAAGGTGTTCCAGAAGGGAACGTCGCTGCCATCGGGCATCCGGACCATCAGAATGGGCAGTCCGGGCTTCCGGAAGAACATATCCCGGATCAGCTCGGCATCGGGCTGGATATAGCCCTCCTCGGTCATGGTGCCGTGGCCTTCCCAGAATTTGTTCCAGTCAATGAAAAAGTCACAGTAGGGGGAATCCTTGCCCTTTTTCAGAATGTCCTGGAACTGGGGGGACAGAACGGAAGCGTGGTTGAGGATGAAGTCCAGCTTCAGATCGATGCCCAGATCCTGGAGCTTGTCCAGATCCTCCCGGTTCGCCAGCTCCCGGTTCAGGCCGTAGTCGATGACGGAGAAGCCCCGGTCCAGATCGGTGTGATACAGGCTGGGAAGAATGTAGAAAGAGGAGAAAGCGCCCTTCAGCTCATCCCGGCTCAGCAGATTAAGAATGTCCTTCAGCGTGCCGCCGCAGCTATCGGGATAGGCGTTGAGCATGGGGCCGTAATTCATCTTGTCCATAGTGTCCCTCCTTACATCTGGCCTGCCATCAGGTCCCGGTATTCCCGGTAAGACAGAAGCTGGCCGTTCTTGGAGAGGATCAGCTTTGCCCGGTCGGCCTGGGAGTCCAGCAGCTTCTGCTCCAGCTCCAGCACCATGGTGGTGAAGGGGCTGTCCACCTTGCCGTCGCGGTTGCGGGAACGGCGGTGAGCACGGGTTTCTTCAGGGGTGCTGTTGAGCAGGATGGGCACATCCACACCGGAGAAGCCGGCGTTGTTGCCGTGGGTCCACTCCAGAATCAGCACCTGTACACCGGTGAAATCCACCAGGTCATAGTACAGCTCGGTTTCGGTACGGCCCATGCGCTTGAGCCAGATGTGGTCGGCGCCGTTCTTGAACTGGGAGAGGATGCCGGACACTTCGGAGAAGTTCAGCTCCTTTTCACTGCCCAGATAGCCGGAAAGGCTCTTGCGGCCTTCTCTCTGATAGACGGCCAGGAAGGGATACCGGACTGCCTGCGCAGGATCCGCATCCAGATCCTCCTCCTGCAGGGTGCGAAGGATATCGGCATTTTCCTTGCTGTACACGCCGCAGGCCACCAGCCCGCGGGTGCCGCCGGCCCGGAAGATGGACAGACGCTCCGCATCATTGTACTTGGGGATGCGGTGCGGATAGTTGTCACCGGACATGGTATAGCTGCCGATGCCCAACTGGGACAGATAGAAGGTCAGCAGGGAAGCGGTCTCGGACTTGCCGACACCGGATCCGCCGCACACGGCCACCACCACTCTGGAGTGGCTGCTCTGCTCGATCACGTCGGCAAGCATGGGGGCCAGGGCAGGGAAGAGAACGCCGCACTTGGCAATGTGGCTTTCTTCGATCTGGATCTTGTCGCCGGGCATATCCCCCTGAGGAATCTTCTCAGGGACAGCAGGGGCAACCCAGTTCTGGGCGGCCTGACGGAGAATCACGCAGGAATGATCGTTCATGTTCTACCTCCAAATCATGCGGTATTCCGCAGAATTCATTTTCAAAGGGCATAACACCCCGCCATGTTGGCGGCTACATTTTATCATAGAATACCGGAAAAATCCACCAAAAAAAAGCAGGTCCCTTTTGCTTTTGTAAGATTCACTGAAAGATCGGCAGAAGAATGCTGCAACTTGTTTTTTTCGGCAAGGGGAAGTATAATATCTCTGTTCTTCCATAGGAACAAAGCGGAAAGAAGCGGCAGGATGCCGCAGGAGAAACAATACATTCAAGGAGGTAACCGAATGAAACCAGTCGTAAAGCTCCCCTGTGCCTCCCCGGAGGAAGTGGGGATCCCCAGCGCTGTTGTGGAAGCATTTCTGGATGCGCTGGAGGACGGAAAGACGGAAATGCACGGACTGATGGTCATGCGCCACGGAAAGGTCTGTGCCCAGGGCTGGTGGCAGCCCTACGGTCCCGGAAAGCGGCACACCTGCCATTCTCTGACCAAGACCTACATGGGCACCGCAGTGGGAATTGCCATCCGGGAGGGCCTGCTGACCCTGGATACCCTTCTTGTGGATATCTTTCCGGAGTACCGGGAGGGCAGCACCCTTGCGGACGTGAAGGTCCGGGATCTGCTGTGCATGGGCAGCGGTGTGGAATCCATGCCGGAAGCCACAAGAAACTGGGTGCGGGACTTCTTTCGCCAGCCTCAGCTCCACGCACCCGGCGCTGCCTTTTTCTACAACAGCGCAGGCTCCACTTTGATTGCCCATATCATCGAAAGAGTGTCCGGTGAGCCTGTATATGACTATCTGAGGCCCCGGCTGTTCGATAAGATCGGCATCAACTCCGACATTTCCTATCCCACAGACATTGAGCCGGAGCTGGATATGTGGGGCCACCGGATGCAGGCGACTACCCAGGACAACCTTCTTCTGATGAAGCTGTACATGGATGACGGCGTGGCTGGGGGAGAGCGGATCCTGGATCACGAATATGTGAAACTGGCAACCTCCCTGCAGAATGACTCCTCCACGGAAGCACGGGGCAACCCTCTGGCAACGGACAATTTCGTAGGCTACGGATTCCAGATGTGGATGTGCAAGCATCCCGGGGCCTACCGTGCCGACGGCGCCGGCGGACAGTTTTCCGTGGTGATCCCGGACAAGGATATGATCGTGGCCATCACGGAGGCAGGTACCGGGGCGGAGGGCCCTCAGCATACCCTGGACTGCATCTGGGATGTGCTGCTTCCCGGTGTGAAGGACGAGGCGCTGGCACCGGATCCGGTGTCTCATGCCAGATTGACCCGGCGTCTGAGAAACCTTTCCATTGCCGCACCGGTGTATGCCCCCGATTCTCCTCTGGCGGAGCAGATCTCCGGCAGATCCTTTGAATTGGATTCCGGCTGCTTCAGCCTGTTTTACAGCGAAGCCTTCTCCCGGATTGCAGCCGGTGACGAGGAGGGAACGCTGTCCTTTCACTTCGGTATTATGGAAGGCTCCGTCCGGTGGACAACCGGAGGGACGGAAACCAAAGTGGAGTTTGCCATGGACGGAACCCGCAGGAGAAATCATATACAGATGCCTTTCTGTAACTCTCACGAATGCTACGCTGCCGGCTGGTGGAGCAGCCCGGACTGCTTTGAACTGGAAATGCATTGGACCGAGGCCGTTCAGGTCAAGCATGCAGTTTTCCGCTTTGCCGGTGACCGGGTGGAGATCTCGGGAAAATCGGACTATATGCCCGGAAATGAGGAGCGGGGAAAGATGATCCGGGCGGAAGCGCATCTTGTCTGATGACAGGCAATCGGACCGGAACTTTTTACATAAACAAAAGAGAAAATGTGCTATTTTATAGAAATCCTCCCGACATCTGCTATAATGGAAGCCAGAATCCGGGAAAAGGCCTTTTCTTTTCCCTCAAACGGAGTGAAATACTATGAAAAAGATTCAGATTCGTGATGCCAGAGAGCTGGTGAAGACCTACGGCCGCAGCTTCTTTGAGGAAGAAAGCGGCATCCTGTATTCCGACTACACCTGTGGAGGCTTTGAGTTTGTGTTTTCCGGCTGCCTGCTGACGGCGGAATTCGATGCCATTCCGGATACTATGGTTCCGCCCCAGCGGAATGCGTTCCCCGGACAGGAGCCGCCCAAGAGAGAGGACTGGCCTTATCTTGCGGTTGTCCTGGATGACGGCGAGGAGCCTGTGCGGAAGATCTGCGTGAAAAAGGGAGAGCCGGTGGTGCTGTATTTCAGCGAGACCCCGGAGACCCACAAGATCCGCCTGGTGAAGCTGACGGAGAACTTCCGGACCGCGCTGGGTCTTGTCAGCCTGACCATGGACGGCGAGCTGCTGCCCTATACCCCGGAGAAGAAAGAGATCATCGAGTTCATTGGCGACTCCATTACCTGCGGCTTCGGAAATGCCACCGGGGACGTGGGTCATGAGTTTGCGGCTTCTGAGGAAGACGGCTGGATGACCCACGGTGCCATCGCGGCAAGAGCGCTGGGGATGGAGCCCCGGTTTGTTTCCGTCAGCGGCATCAGCGTGGAGACTGCCCCCGGAATGCCGGGAATGTACTGTATGCGGGATCTCTACCCCTACACGGACCGGATTCTGGAGGACAAGCTGGCAGAGCGGAAGGGAACCAAGGCAGAAGCCTATCAGCCCTTCGATTTTGCCGGAAATCAGGCCAGCATTGTGGTGCTGAACCTGGGTACCAACGATGCCAACCAGATCTATTTCAGCCCCGATCAGGAAGCGGCAGAGGAGAGATTCCAGGAGAATTACTACCGGTTTGTATCGGAGATCCGTCAGCTCAACGGCCCGGACACCACCATCCTCTGCGCCCTGGGCTGCATGGATTACTACCTGTTTGATAAGATCTGCGCCGTGGTGGAACGGATCAAGGCAGAGACCGGAGATACCCGGATCCACACCCTGAAATACCACAAGATGATGAACATCGGCCCGGATGCAGGTGCATGCCTCCATCCTGCCATTTTCCGCCACAAGAAGATGGCTGACGATCTTGTCAAGTGCATCCGCCGCCTTTGTCCGGGAAATGTCCAATTTGGGATATGACCGCGCCATGCTGATCCTGGGCCACGAGCGAAGCGAGGAAAGCGGTATGAAATACCTGGGAGAGTGGATTTCTCCCGTCATCGGGGAGATTCCCGTGACCTTTGTGGATTCCCGGGATCCGTTTGATTATCTGTAAATGAAAGGAA
>JAQXVF010000084.1 GCA_029224785.1 Bacillota bacterium | reverse complement strand
CATGCTGGACGTGAACAAATCCAAGAGCTACCGCAGACCCCGCAGCAACGTGGCGCTGCTGTCCGGGCTTCTGCGCTGCGGCGAATGCGGCGACTATATGCGCCCGAAGCTGACCAACCGCAAGAATGCGGACGGCGAACTGATCTACACCTACATGTGCTCCACCAAGGAGCGCAGCCATGGCACCGTCTGCGGCATGAAAAACTGCAACGGCAACATGCTGGACGCCAAAATCATCGAGGAAATCCGCAAGCTGTCCGCCGACAAAGAAACTCTTGTCAAGTTGCTGGCGCAGACCAAGAAAGTCATCAGCGGCAGCAAGGAGGGCTACGACGCGGAGCTGGCGCTGCTGAAAGAGAAGCATGCCGAAACGGAAGATCGCATCAAGCGGCTGGTGGAATCCCTGTCCGTTGCCAGCGACACCTCTGCGAAGTACGTCATGGAGCAGATCGACGAGCTCCATCAAGAGAGCGAGACCCAGCAGCTGCGCCTTGCCGAGCTGGAAGCCCTGACTGAACAGAGCCGGATGCTGCATCAGGAGTTTGCCTTCCATCAGGAGATGATCGAGTCCTTCGCCAACGCAGTGGATACGGCGACGCTGGAAGAAAAACGCCGCCTGCTGCGGACCATCGTCAAAAAAGTGGTTTGGGACGGCAAAAACGCCTACGTCTACCTGTTTGCCGAGGACGGAGAGGCGGATTTGCCGCCTGTTGACCAATCTATGTATCCGTCAGGAGAGGATAGCGAATGAGATTTTAATGTACTTCCGCAGCCAGCGGAAAAGCAGCCAGGATGTCTCTCTTTCCGATTTCATCGACACTGGAAATGAGGGAGCGGAGCTGTCTCTGATGGACGTGGTCAGCCAGGATGACAATATGCTGGAAACGCTGAGTCAGACACAGATCACATCCCGGCTCCGGCAGGTCATGGCCGGGTGCCTGACCGGACAGGAATACCGGGTCCTGGCACTGCGGTTCGGACTGGAAGGACAGACGCCGAAGCGCCAGCGGGAGGTGGCGGAGATTACCGGTATCAGCCGGAGCTATGTATCCCACCCCGGCTATTGCAAACGCCCACGGAAGGCTTGGCTTCCGTGGGCGTTTGGGTCAGGATTTTTCTTTTCCCACCATCCTGGCGGCGGTGAGAAGGGAGAGGGTGGAGACAACGGCAAAGCACATACACAGGACCCAGGGGACCAGGTAGCTGCCGGTGGATTCGTAGCAGTAGGAGATGATCGGCGTACTGACGGCACCCACAACCATGGTGACGGTGGTCATTTTGGCATACACCTCGCTGTAGTTGCTGACACCGAAGGTGCCGGCTACCATAGCGGGGGCCGTGATGCTCTGGCAGGTATTGCCGATGCCGTAGAACACGGCAATGACCATCAGAAGCAGGAAGCCGGGGGTAAACAGGGAAAGGGTCATCAGGCTGAAGCTGCAGATGAGACCTACGGCACCGAACAGAATGCCTGCCCGAAGTCCCCGCCTGTCAAACAGCTTTCCCATGATCATTTTGGAGAAGATACAGACGAAGTTATACACAGAGATCACCGTGGCTCCCACCTGTGCGGAAAAGCCGATGGATTGCACATAGGAGGACATATGGTACAGGGAGCAGCCCAAAAACGAAATGGATCCCATGCCGGCACACAGCAGCAGGAAACGGGGATTCTTCAGCAGAGAGAGGAAATCGATCTTCACGGAGACGTCCGAGGCGGTGTCCCTGCTGAGAATCTCCTTGTAGTTGTCCGGGTAATCCCGGACGATCAGCAGGGCCAGGGGGGCAATGAGGACCATGGCCACCAAACCGTAAACCCGGTAGGTCATCCTCCAGCCGATGCTTTCGATGAGGGACGTCAGGGGATTGGACAGCAGAACGCCGCCCAGACTGATGCCTACAAACACGATGCTGGTGGCGAAGGAACGGTTTTCCTTGCCGAACCACCGGGCAGTCAGGGTGGCGAAGGGCAGCATCAGGGCAAAGGCGGAGAAAACCTCCCGGAACAGCACCACGGCATAATACTGGTATACATTCGTAATAAAGGACAGGGCAACCATGGCCAGCCCGGTGCCCAGCATTCCCACAAACATCAGCTTCCGGATGCTGCGGCGGTTCATCAGCTTGCCGGTCATGGGAGTCCAGAACAGATGGATCACCAGAGCGTAAGTAGAGGAGAGGGTCAGCGTGGTGGTGCTGACACCCAGATCCCGGGTAATGGGAAGCAGGAAAATGGCCTGGCTGCCGATGCACCCGTAGTGCAGCACGATCATTGCCAGGATGCCGTAGGCCACGATACACCAGCCGTAATTCTTCTTAAGTATGGATCTCATCCTGAAAATCAGCCTTTCTTTTCTTGTCAAAACGTGGGAACTTCCGGAGCGCCCAGGGCGCTCCGGAAGGTATGCGGGATATGACGGAACGAATCAGCCTCCAAAGGTGGCCGGATTAAAGAACAGGCCCACCCAGAGAATATTGGCTGCGCTGATCACCAGCGCGGGCAGCAGGCCCATTTTGATCAGATCCTTCTGCTTGTAGCCGCCCACGGCCATGCAAAGGGGAATGGCAACGGTGGACAAGGGAGTCAGATAGGAGGTGAAGGTTGCCTTAAACAGCATATTGGACAGACCGGTGGGATTCCAGCCGTAGGTGGCGCAGAGCAGCAGCACCACAGGCTGCAGAGCGCTCATCAGCGCCATATTGGACATGAACTGGGTGACGATGAAGCCAACCATCCAGATCAGAGCAACCACCAGCCAGGGAGACGGGGCGGCGCCCAGGATCTTGACGATCATATTGGCCAGGAATTCGCCTGCGCCAGAGGCCATCAGAGCCTTGCCGACGGCCAGAGAACCGATGTACAGGAAAATGGGGGGCATGGACAGGGCCTGCATGGCTTCCTTCTCGGAAAGAACACCGGTGAGGATTGTCAAAGCGGCACCGATAAAGCAGACCATCCAGATAGGTACAGTTTTGGGCAGGTAATCGGAGAGAAGAATTGCGACCACGACGGCCAGGAAAATGCCGTAGCCCAGGACTTCCCGGACCGGATCCAGAGGCTTCTGCTCCTTAAGCTGCTTCATTTCCACTTCTGTGTACAGGGGGCCGTAGTCGGGAGCCATCTTGGGGCAGTAGAACATGGCGAACAGAACAGAAAGAACGATGGTGGGAAGGTACACCAGGAAGGGATGGAACATACCCTCTTTGAAGGTGATGCCATAGGTCTCCCACAGAGCGTTGGCAGTGATATAGCCGGTAGCGCCGGAGCCGATGGGCAGGGAGGTAACGGTGCAGATGGAGATCAGAACGATGGAGAACATGGCCTTGGAGGGGCTTTGACCGTTCTTTCTGCAGAAATCGGAAACCAGGGGATAGCAGATGGAGAAGATCAAAATGGCGGAGGGTGCCACCTGGGCAATGGCCAGGGTTACCAGACAGTACAGAATCAGGCCCTTCTGGAAGCTGCCGCCGGAGACCTTGTAGACAAGGTCGGTGACTTTATGGACCATCTGGGTGCGGTTCAGGCCGCCGGCCACGATGAACATGGAGCCCATGATGATGACGGAGGAGTTGGAGAAGCAGGACAGTGCGTCGGAGGGGCTGAGACAGCCGGTCACGACGTAAATGCCCATGGCCACCATGGAAACCAGTGGCAGGGGCCACTTGTTGGACATATAACAGATCAAGGTGATGACAAAGACGATCAGACAAATGGTGGTTTGTGTCATAAAGGTTCCTCTTTTCTCTCAAATAGAAGGGTTATTTTATTTGTTGGATATGATTCTGGGCTTGACACCCTTTGGGATGGGACATTCGTACTTTCTGCCCTTAAGACGGGCGGTGTGCTCGGCCTTTGCCTTTGCAAGCAGGTCGGGATCCTCCATCATGTCTATGGCAAGCCCTGCCATGGCCTGCCCGGCAGAGAGCATTGCCTTGTGGGCGATGGGGTTTTTGCCGACGGAGACGGCCTGCCAGGAGTGGGCATCGGTGCCTACGGGCCAGGCCGGAGCGCCTATGGAGATGGTGGGAACCACCCAGCTCACATCTCCCACATCAGAGGAGGCGCCGAAGATCTTGTCGGTGGGCACATAGTCCGGAATGCTCAGGTCTACCGGGGCGTCGGCGTTTCCACCCCGGTTGGTGGCGGAGATCCGGGAATAGAATTCCAGATCCGCCTCCGGAAGCTCCGGCAGGGGGATCTGCCGAAGGTTATCCACCGCGGCATAGCCCAGGGTATTGTTGGGGACCACGTTGGAGCAGGCTTTTACAAAGTCCACTTCCACCTCGGTGTCGGTCATCATGGCAGCACCCCTGGCGATCCGCTGGACCCGCTGGTAAACGTCTGCCAGAATCTCGTTGTCAGGGGCACGGAGCAGGTAGAGGACATCCGCCTTGGGCTGCACCACGTTGGGAGAGAAGCCGCCGGAATTGGTGATAGCATAGTGCATCCGAACGGTGGTGGGAACGTGCTCCCGCAGGAACTGAACGCCGATGTTCATCAGCTCCACCGCATCCAGGGCGCTTCTGCCCAGGTGGGGAGAGATGCCGGCATGGGCGCTGATACCGGTAAAGTGGAAGTACACCTGACAGTTGCCCAGCATACCGGCGCCGGAGGCTCCGAACGTGGATCCGGGGTGCCAGGCTATGGCGGCATCCAGATCA
Organism: Bacillota bacterium; assembly: GCA_029224785.1. GTDB lineage: Bacteria > Bacillota > Clostridia > Oscillospirales > Oscillospiraceae > Faecousia. The sequence goes on along the minus strand of JAQXVF010000084.1, from coordinate 15,027 downwards.
TCGAAGCAGCCCTCCCGTGCCATGAAGGCCTTGCCGGAGCCGCCCTCCTCTGCGGGACAGCCGTAATAGATGACGGTGCCCTCTCTGCCGGACTCCTCCAGGTACTTTTTCAAACCGATGGCGGCGGCCAGACAGCCGACACCCAGAAGATTGTGACCACAGCCATGGCCGTTGGCCCCCTCCTGAATGGGACAGCGTGTCTCGGCATTGGCCACCTGGCTGAGACCGGACAGGGCGTCGAATTCACCCAGGAAACCGATCACCGGTTTGCCGTGTCCGTAGGTACCGATAAACGCGGTGCGGATGTCTGCCGCGTCTCGCTGAACCGTAAATCCGTTCTCCTTTAGGGCCTTGCACAGGATCTCGGCGGACACGGTCTCCTGGAAGGCGGTTTCCGCCGCATCCCAGATCGCGTCACTCAGGCCGGAGAGGTAGGCTTCCTGTTGGGCAATGAAAGAAAAAATTGCCTGCTTATCCATGGCTGATACCTCCGTGTGGGGAATGTCTGTTCCCGGGGATCGCAGAAAATCGATGAACCCGGAAACAGGGGGGACTCATGGGATGAATAATATACAAATGAAAAAATGCAATTATGAATTCACGCGTTATTCATCCTGAGAGTGATTGATGGTCATATTGTACCTTATTTCGGAAAGTTTTGCAAGTAAAAAAATAAAAAATGCAAAAATTATTTTCCTGAAGAAAGAGAAATCTGAATAGTATCCAATTCTCACAGGACGGCCTGCGGTTTGTTTGGGCAATATTACCAACGGATGCTTCCTTGGGAGGCAACGCCTGCAGGGGAGGCGAAGCGGGGAGGCATTCCGGAGGAAAGAAATCCCGGGTTTCCTCTCCGTGATGTTTTTTCTCCGCCCGTCCTGTACGCGGCGGGATAGGGATACTCTCATTCGGTGGGGCAGAAAAACGCTGCGCGGAGAAAATGCTTTTTTCGAGAAAAAAGCACAGGAGAAGCACAATTGGTTACCCCTGTTATTTTCTCTATTTGTGAAATGTGTAAATTGACTTTACCTTTTGCAAGCGGTATAATGACCATATATAGCATCCGGTTAGGATAGGATAACTATCTGCCGATGCCGTGTGCTTTATCTTTGTACCCGGATGGGAGGGATCATATGGCGGAGTGGATGTTGGAAGTTCTGAGAACAGAGCAGAAGTATCCCGTGTCTTTTCTGGAGGCGGAGCGAATGAATGCCCTGCTGGGGGCGGTACTGCATCCGGATCCTCACAACGGCATGAACGGATACCTGGTCCGGTCCCTGTACTTTGATACGCCGGACAACGCGGATTACCGGGACAAGGAAGACGGCCTGGAGCTCCGCCGAAAGCTCCGGCTTCGGATCTACGGACCCGATGCACAAACCGCAAAGCTGGAGCTGAAGGAAAAACAGGGGGACGATCAGCGAAAGCGGTCCCTGGTTCTGAGCCGGGAGGATGCCATGGCCCTGTGCGCCGGCGATCCGGATGTGCTCCGGAAGCAGGATTCGGAGTTTGCTCTGGAGCTGTACGGCAGGATCCGACAGCAGAATTACCTGCCGAAATGCATCGTGGAATACGATCGCCGTGCCTTTGTGGTGGCGGAAAACGACATCCGCATAACCTTGGACAGCGGCCTGCGGGCCAACGAGGCCAATCTGGATCTGTTTGACCCCAATCTGAACTGCTACCCGGTGGGCGAACTGGGACTGGTGACCATGGAGGTTAAATTCAACCGGTTTCTCCTGAGCTACGTCAAGGACCTGGTGTCGCTGAGCAACCGCACCCAGGCATCCGTCAGCAAGTATTGTGCGGCCCGGGTTGCTTCCCTGGGCGGCCTCTGATTTCAAATATCGAAGTGAAGGGATCGATTTCTTATGAAAGAACAACTGATGAACTATTTGCTCAATACCACCGGCGCCCTGACGCTGGAGGATGTGCTGCTGAATTTCCTGGTTGCCGCCGTGATCGGCGCCGTGATCTTCCTTTCCTACCGGATCTCCCACTCCAACGCGGTATACAGCGCCCGGTTCAACGTGTCGCTGGTGATGCTGACCCTGGTGACGACCCTGGTGATGAACGTGATCGGCAACAATGTGGCGCTGTCCCTGGGCATGGTGGGCGCCCTGTCCATCGTCCGGTTCCGCACGCCCATTAAGGACTCCCGGGATACGGCCTACATTTTCTGGTGCATTGCTGTGGGCATCTGCTGCGGTGTTTCCGAGTACATGATCGCCTCCGTGGGTACTGCGGTGATCTTCGGCCTGATGCTGATTTTCGGCATGGTGCGCAACAATGAACGCTATCTTATTGTGATCCGGGGCAAGAAGGCGGAGATGAGCCAGATCGACAAGCTGGTGGAGATCAAATTCCACCGGGCTGCCCGTCTGAGAGTCCGCAATACCACCCAGGATTATGAAGAGTACATCTACGAAGTGTCTGAGCGCGACCTGACCGCCGCCCAAAAGTCCGGGGACGTGGTGGCCTATCTGAACGATCAGGCAAAGCTGGACGCGGTGAATATCGTCTGTCAGAATGATGAGATCAACCGCTGATAGGGAGCCACTATGAAGAAAACGCGATGGATAGGCGCGGCGGCCCTTGCGGGGATGCTGGTTGTCTGCGCCGGAGCGGGGATGCTGTACAGCGGATGGCATCAACAGGAGATCCGCAGCGCATACAGCCAACCCCTTGCGGCGGCCCCCTGGGAGGAGGACCCCACCGCCGGGATCGACGTGGAAAACGGGTATACGGTGAGCAGTGATTTTACCACCCACCTTCCCCTGGTGATCCTGGATCTGGACGAGGGAGAACCGCCTATCAGCATGAGAATAGGCGACAACGGTGTTTTTTGCCCGATTGAGGGGGTGGATCCGTATGTCGGCGGCACGTTTTCCCTGATCGACAACGGAACCGGAGTGAACAAAGCGTCCGATGCACCTGCATTATCCAGCCTTATGAACATCAAACGGAGAGGCAATTCCTCTTCTCAGTATCCGAAAGCTCAGTGGATGGTGAAATTTGTGACCGAGTCCGGTCAGGACAATGACCTGGATGTGCTGGGAATGGGCGCGGAACATGAATGGATCCTGAATGGGTCTCTTATGGATAAGAGCATGATGCGAAATTATCTTGCATACAGCATTGCCAGCGAATTCATGCCGAACACTCCGGATTACTATTTCTGCGAGGTTCTTTTGCGTGAAAACGGAGTCCTCCGTTATCAGGGTGTGTTCCTGCTTGGGGAAAACATCAAGCAGGGAGAGAATCGGGTGGATATTCAGGATTATAAGATGAGCAGCTCGGTCAATAGCTACCTGATTCGCCGGGACCGTTATGACGAGGACGGCATTATGCTGGAGACATACGGTCGGTTGAATGGATACAGCACAGAGTATATTGGACTTATTTATCCGACCAAGGCAAGGGTCACGGAAAACATGATCTCCTATGTGGAACAGGATATCAGTGCGATTGAACGGATCCTCTATTCGGAGGATGCCTCGGTGTTTGCAACTTACCCAGAAGTGATTGATGTAGATTCTTTTGTGGACTACTTTCTTCTCAATGAGTTCCTCATCTGCTATGACGCAGGCAACAACTCCACATATATGTATAAGGATTACGCGGGGAAGCTTTGCATCGGACCGGTCTGGGATTACGACGGCGCCACAGACAATTACTGGAAAGAACCCGTTTCCGTGTCAGATATTGCATTCCAGACAAAGCCGTGGTTTGATCGTCTTTGTCAGGATAAGAGTTTTGTTCAGAAGATCATTGACCGGTATACAGAACTTCGCCGAAATGTTTTTTCGGATGCCCACATAACGGAGAAGATCAATGAGATTATCTCCCATCTGGGAGGCGCAGAAGAGAGGGAATGGCTGCGTTGGGGTGAATACTACACTGCATATTACGAACGGCACCGCCTGGGACTCACGGACTATGTCCTGGAGGATGGCACCGTTCTGCACCGCAATGCGGAAACCTTTGAAGAAGAACTGTACCGTATTCGAACGGCACTTTTCGACCACGGGGATCAGATCCCTCAGGCGCTGGAGGATCTGCGGGAAGCTGCGTCGCTGGATACCACCGCAGTATCTTTGAGACACTGGATGCTCCTGCTGGCGGCGCTGGTGTTCCTCATCCCGTCCCTCTGGGTGGCGCTTCGCCGGTAATGCCGTTTTTCGTTACCGTGAATTGTAGGTGAATCAACCATGCTTTTTTCAAGCACCATTTTTCTGTTTTTCTTCTTCCCGGCGGTTTTCCTCATCTATTACGGGCTGAGCTTCTCCCGGCTGATGCAGAATATCTGGCTGTTTTTGATGAGCCTTCTGTTTTATGCCTGGGGAAAGCCGGTGAACGTGCTGCTGCTTCTGGGCAGCATCGTGGTCAACTGGCTGGCCGGTGTGCTGCTGGGGGCCGCAAAGAAGCCCCGGATCCGGAAAGCGATCCTGGTGGCTGCCTGCATTGCCAACCTGGGTGTGCTGGGAGCGTTCAAGTATACGGGGTTTGTGGTGGAGTTTATCAACTCCCTGTTCCCCCAGAACGTGCTGACACCGGTTTCCATTGCCCTGCCGATTGGCATCTCCTTTTTCACGTTCCAGGCACTGAGCTATGTGATTGATGTGTATAAGGGTACGGCTGCAGCGGAAAAGAATCCCTTCTATGTTGGCCTGTACATATCCTTCTTTCCGCAGCTCATTGCCGGCCCCATTGTCCGGTATAATTCCATTGCGGAGCAGATCCGTGTCCGGGAAAGCAGTCTGAAAAAGATCTCGGTTGGCTGCTGCCGGTTCCTGGTGGGCCTGGGAAAAAAGGTAATCCTGGCGAACAATCTGGCAATTCTGGCGGATCTGGTGTTCGGCTGGTCCGAGCTGGGCACAGCCCGGATGGACCTTCCGGTGCTGACCGCCTGGATGGGTCTTGCCGCCTATACCCTGCAGATCTATTTCGATTTCTCCGGCTATTCCGATATGGCCATCGGTCTGGGGCTGATGTTCGGCTTCCGGTTTGAAGAGAACTTCGACTACCCCTATGCCGCCTCTTCCGTGACGGATTTCTGGCGCAGATGGCACATCAGCCTGACCTCCTGGTTCCGGGAATACGTGTATTTCCCCCTGGGAGGCAGCCGGGTGACCAACAAGGATATTATGGTCCGCAATCTGTTCGTGGTCTGGCTGCTGACGGGAATCTGGCATGGCGCCGGATGGACCTTTATCTTCTGGGGCCTGTGGCATTTCCTGTTCCAGTTGGCGGAACGGTTCTTCGGCTATGCCGATGGAAGCCGAAACAAGGGCTGGATGCATCTGTACACCATTCTGGAGGTATCCATCGGATGGGTGTTTTTCCGGGCGAAGGATCTGTATCAGGCCAATGTCTACCTGAAGAATCTGGTTGGCCTGGGCGGAAACAGCTTCCTCAACGATATGACCGGGTTCCTGCTGCATGAGTACTGGATCTTCCTGGTTTTGGGTGCGGTGCTCTCCCTTCCTGTGGCAAAAAAGGTGAATACCTATCTGGTCAGTCCCCGGTTCGGCAAATTGGGCGCGGTGGCTTCCTGGCTGTATCCCGCTGCCATGTTTGCGCTGTATCTGGTGTGCGTTAGCTACATCGTTCGCGGCAGCTATAACCCGTTTATCTATTTCAATTTCTGACAAGGAGTCTGCTATGGAACGCTTTTTCCGGAAAAAGTTCATATTTGCAGCACTGTTTTTGGTGCTGCTTCTGGGATTCTGCGTTTTGAACGGGATTTCCGAAGCTTCTGTCCTGGGGGACCTGGCACAGGATTTGCTGCAGGTTCGTTCCCTGGAGGAGTTGGAGGAATGGATCTCCGATGTGGAGGACGACGTCTCCGATGAGATCCTGGGACACAGCTTCTGGATCGAAACCTATAGCTGGATTCAGGAAGCTCTGGGGAAGCGCGAATTTGACAGTTTTTCTGTGATCAAAGATGAGACCGGTATGCTGTACTACGGCTCCACATATCAGGCTCCCACCGACGACCTGGAAACGTATGCTGCCCAGACCCTTCGGCTGAAGGAAATGCTGGATCGTAAGGGAATCCGGCTGATGGTAGTGCTGCCCCCCAGCAAGGTGCTCTACGGCGTGACAGAGGTGGATCTGGATTGGCCCCTTAACGATCCCAATGCCAGAATGGATAAGCTGCTGATGCAGCTTCAGCAGCGGGGCGTCACGGCCGTGGATCTGCGCACGGTCATGCAGCACTCCGGACAGCCGTTAGAGAAGCTGTTCTTCAAAACCGACCATCACTGGACGCCCAGAGCCGCCTTCTATGGAATGCGGGAGATCGTGGGACGCTTGGAACAGGAGTTCGGCATTGTACTGGATCCCGACGGCTACTACCGGGACCTGAGCAATTATGAGATTCAGGACATGGGAAAGATCATGCTGGGCTCCAACGGACGAAATGTGGGAATCCCATACAGCGGCATAGACAACTTTGAATACATCTGGCTCCGGGAGTATGAAGGAACCGAGTATTCCTGGATCGATTATGAGGACGAAGAGGAGCAAACAGGGAATTTGAAGGAGTCACTCCTTGATGAGCATAAGCTTGAAGTGACGAATTACTACAGTTCGGATCCCTTTGGCGTATATATTGGATCCATAACGGATATGGACACGATCCTGAATCACAGCAATCCGGATGGCCTTCAGATTGCGGTGCTGAGAGACTCCTATTTCTCCCCCGTGGCATGCTTCCTTGCTCCGATGGTCGGCCGGATGGATATGTTCTGGAACCAGGATCGGGATGCGGTCAGCAGCTTTATGGAGAGCGTGGAACAGGGTGACTATGATCTTGTGATCGTAGAGATCTATCCCTACAACCTGGATGCTTCTGCCTTCGCGTTTTTTGAGGAGGCGGCATCATGAAACGGATGATACAGCGTAAGATCTGGCTCCTGCTGGGATTTGTCCTGTTTCTGGGTCTGCTGACCGGTGCCTATTTTCGCGTTGCGGAGAAAAACGAAGGCAACGGCCCGGTGGAAGTGGTCTTTATCCAGACGCAGAACGACGCCGACTGCATCCTTCTGGTGCAGGAGGGTGCGGCCGTCCTGATCGATGCGGGAGAAAAAGGGGATGCTGACCATATCCTGGAAGTGCTGAATGACCACGGTGTGGAAAAGCTGAACTACTTTATCCTGTCTCACGGAGACAGCGATCATATCGGCGGCGCAGCAAAGGTTCTGTCCCGGATTCCGGCAGACCGGGTGGTGGAGCCGTACGACACAGAAAACAGCGATGTTGCAGCGCTGAACAAGCTGCTGGCAGCGCAGGGGGTGAGCATCCTGTACCCCACCTACAATACAAGACTTCGGGCAGGACAGATGCAAATGATCGTGTATCCGCCGCTGGAAAAACACTACTCCGATTCCAACAACAGTTCCCTGGCGGTGCTGGTGACCCACGGAGAAGTGAATATGCTGTTCCCGGGAGATGCCCTTCGGAAGCGCAGCCTGGAGCTGGAAATGGTTCACTGGCCCCAAATCGACCTGTATAAGGTACCCCATCATGGCCGGGCAAACGCTGAAACGGAGGTTCTGTTTGAACTTCTGAACCCCACTTACGCGGTGGTTACGGCATCGGACTGTGATACCATTGTCAAGGAAGCCGCACAAAAGAGAAACACCCTGCTGTTCTATTCGGTGCTGGAGGAGATTGTGTTCCGCAGTGACGGAGAGCAAGTAATCAAATTGGAGAGGGAGGGATAACCTATGGCAAAAAAAGTGAAATTCAAAATGAAAAAAGTTCACAAAGGGGAAAAGCGCGAAAAAAGTGTGCTGGATCTGCGGGATAAACTGTGGTTTATTCTGACGATTTTCTGTACGTTGATCTACCTGACCTGGCGTTTTCTCCGCACGATCCCGCTGGAGTATGGACTCGTTTCGCTGATTGCCGGCATTGCGCTTTTTGTGGTGGAATTCTTCGGCATGATCGAGGCGATGATCCACTACATCAATATGTTTACCTACCAGAAGTTCGATGTTCCGGTGGTGCCTCCCCGGAAGTACCCCCATGTGGATGTGTTCATCGCAACCTATAACGAGCCCCTGGATCTGGTCTATAAGACCATCAACGGGTGCAAATACATGGACTATCCGGACAAAAAGAAGGTCCACATTTATGTCTGCGATGACGGCCATCGTCCGGAAATGAAGGAAATGGCAGAAAAGGCAGGTGTGAATTACATCACCCGCCCGGACAATGCCCATGCAAAGGCAGGAAACCTGAACAATGCCCTTTCCGTGACCCAATCACCGTATATTCTGACGCTGGATGCGGATATGATCCCCAAGCACGATCTTCTGATGCGCACCATTCCCTATTTCGTGGATCAGGAGATGAAGAACGAGGGGCTGGAGGAGAAGGAGCAGATTCACATCGGCTTTGTCCAGAGTCCCCAGTCCTTCCACAACCCGGATCTGTTCCAGTTTAACCTGTACAGCGAGGGAAGGATCCCCAACGAGCAGGATTATTTCTACCGGGATATCCAGGTTTCCAGAAACCGTTCCAACAGCGTGATCTACGGCGGCTCCAACACGGTGCTGTCCCGGATGGCACTGGAGGCGGCAGGCGGATTCTTTGACAAGACCATCACCGAGGACTACGGCACCGGCATTGCCATTCAGAAGCAGGGTTTCCGGTGCATTGCCACCAACGAAGTGCTGGCCTCCGGCTTGTCTCCCACCGACCTGAAGAGTCTGATCACCCAGCGGATCCGCTGGGCCCGGGGCGTGATCTCCACCAACCGGAAGCAGCATATTTTCCTGACCACCAAGCTGTCCATTGCGCAGAAGGCAAACTACTGGGCCTCCGAGTTCTATTGGCTCTCCCCGGTAAAGCGGCTGATCTATTTCCTCAGCCCCATTCTGTTTGCCACCTTCAACTTCATGGTGGTCAAATGCACGCTGCTGGAAGTGCTGCTTTTCTGGCTTCCCATGTATATCACCAGCAACATCTCCCTGCGGATGCTCAGCCGCAATATCCGTACCGCCAAGTGGACCAGCGTGTATGAGACGGTGCTGTTCCCCTATATGCTGCTGCCGATCCTGATGGAAAAGCTGGGCATTACCCTGAAAACCTTCAAGGTCACAAAAAAAGGCGATGTGGAAAACGAAGCCGGAAAGAATGTTGTGTACATGATTCCGTTCCTTCTGCTGATCGTGCTGTCGATTATCGGAATCATTCGCTGTATTTTGATGATGATGCAGTCCAACGGAGCCGGCCCCATCGTGGTGCTGTTCTGGCTGGTGTTCAATTTGTATACGCTGGTCATGGCCTGCTTCTTTGTGATGGGCAGAAACTATCTGCGAAAATCAGAGCGTGTCCAGGCCCAGGAGGACTGCACGGTGCTCTCTTCCGGTACTGCCTATCCCTGCAAGACTGTGGATTTGTCCGAAAACGGTGTGGCAGTGCGGTTGGATCAGCCAGTGTTCCTGAAAGACGATGAGACCGTGGAAATCGGAATCACCACGGATCGCTATGCGGCCAAACTCAAGGCAAAAATCGTCCACGTGGACGACAGGAAGGATTACTGGAAGTACGCATTTGTCATCGAGGATTACTGCGGGACCTACGACGAGTACCTGCAGATCCTGTATGACCGGATCCCCACGCTGCCCCAGAACCTTTCCAAGTCGGGAAGCGTCTTCGGTGACCTGAGCATCAACACCGGGCGCCGGATGGAAAAGCCTTTCTATCAGAACCGGAAGATGCCCCGTGTGACCATGTCGGCATCCCTTCCTGGCGAGGACGGAAAGACCTATACCGTGACAGACTTCAACTACCAGTTCTGCACCATCAAGGCAGAGGAAGAGCCGGAAAAGGAGATTCGGCTCACGGCCAACACGGTCCCGCTGCACTGCCTGTTCTCCCGGAGCCTTTCCGAGGGCAGGGCGCTGTATCTTGTGGAAAACGCTCATGAGATCTATGCCGATGCGGAAAAGCGCAGAATGCTGGAGGAATGGGTCGCAGAGAAGATGGGCGGGGAGGCCGAAGAGGAAGTTTCCGCACAGGAAGAGAAGCAGGAAGAGAAGGAGCAGGCTCCTCAGTTTGACGAAATGAAGACGCTGTGAAGAGAAAAATAACGGCTTTCCTATTACTGGCTCTGATTGCGGCAGGCGTGTTCTGCGCCGTGAAGAGCTATCGGGACTATCAAAAAGAAGAGGCAATGCGATTTGTCAAAAGTCTTGGCAACGGAATTAACATCGGAAACTCCCTGGATGTAAAGGGACTGAGGGAACGCAGTCCCGAGGCCACCGTGACGGATTTCGAGGTTTACTGGGGAAACCCGGTGTCTACCCCGGAATTGTTCCAGACCATCGCCCAGTCCGGGATCCGAAGTGTTCGGATCCCGGTCAGTTGGGGCGAGCATCTGGGGGACGGGGACCGGATTGATCCGGAGTGGATGGCTCGGGTGGAGGAAGTGGTGGACGATGCCCTGGACGCGGGCCTGTATGTCATCCTGGATCTCCACCATGAGGCATGGCTGGTTCCGAATGAGGAGCAGGAGGCTGCCGTAACGGACAGGCTTCGATCCCTGTGGCAGCAGATCTCCCGGGCCTTTGCGGACCGGGACGAGCATCTGCTGTTTGAAGCCATGAACGAACCCCGCCTTGTCGGAACTCAGTACGAGTGGACCGAAGGAACGGAGGAGGCCCAGGCGGTGGTAAACCGTCTGAATGCCGTCTTTGTGGAGACGGTCCGGTCTGCCGGAGGCTTCAACGGGGAGCGCTGGCTGCTGATCCCGGCCTATTGCACCAGCGGGGATGCCGCTGCTCTGGAGGCACTGCAGATCCCGGAGGACGAGAAGACCATTGTGGCGGTTCATGCCTACTACCCTTACCGGTTTGCACAGAATCTGGATGATACGAGGGGATGGAGCCGGGAGTCGGACAAGGATACCCAGCAGCTCAGAGATCTGATAGAAACGCTGGATTCCCTGTTTATTTCCCGAAAGATCCCGGTAATGATTACGGAGTTTGCCTGTAAGGATAAGGACAACCTGGAGCAGCGGCTGGACTGGACGGACTACTACCTGTCCATGGCTTCGGAGCTTGGGATTCCCTGTTTCTGGTGGGACAACGGAAAAACAACACAGATTCTGGATCGCTCAGACTGTGTCTGGACGATGCCGGAGCTGCGAGACTGCCTTTTGAAGCACCAACCTTGAACAATCACCCCCGCTGCGGCGACTTTGCCGCAGCGGGATTTTCTGTTTGGAGGCCCCGCTGGGAAAGAACCGACCGATTTTCGCATAGGATGCAGGGAAGGAGGGGATCGGATGGAAGAAGTATTACCCGATGTGCTGTGTCGGTTTGATGAGAACGGGGAGGACCTGCAAACCCTTCTGGAGCAGTCCTTCCGCTTGTTCCTGATCCGGGGACTGCCCGGACGGCTCCCAACGGGCAGGGAAGGAGACGGTCATGGAAATACGAAACCCTGAAAAGTACCGGGCTGCGCTGTATATCCGCCTGTCCAGGGAGGATGAGCGGGAGGGGCCCTCGGAAAGCATTGCCAATCAGCAGTCCATGCTGGAGCGGTTTGCCGGGGAGCAGGGGCTGACGAATTGGAAAACCTACATGGATGACGGCTGGTCCGGCACCAATTTCGACCGTCCCGCTTTCTGCCGGATGATCGAAGACATTGAAGCGGGACTGGTAAACATGGTCATTACCAAGGACCTGTCCCGGCTTGGACGGGATTACATTCTGACAGGCCACTATATGGAGCGGTACTTTCCGGAAAAAGGGGTGCGCTATCTTTCTCTTTTGGACGGCATCGATACCGGTGTGGAGTCTACAGCCAACGACATTACGCCGTTCCGGGCCATCATGAATGATATGTACGCCAAGGATATCTCCAAGAAAATCAAAAGCGTCAAGCGGGATAAGCAGCGCAAGGGGCAGTTCATCGGCGGAAAACCGGTGTACGGCTACCGGATGCATCCCACGGAAAAGAACAAAATCGTCATCGACGGGGAGGCTGCCGTCACGGTGCGCAGGATTTTTGCCATGGCGCTGGAGGGGGAAAGCTGCCGGCAAATCGCTGCTGCGCTGAACCGGGAGGGAGTGCCGACTCCGGCGGAGTATGCAGGGCTTCCGGTGGGGAGGACGGCGTCATACAAGGGCCTTTGGAGCAGCGAACGGATCTCGGAAATGCTGCGAAATGAGACCTATATCGGCAGCATGGTCCAGGGACGCAGCGTGAAAATCAGCTACAAATCCAAAAAATGTCGAAAACAGCCGCCGGAAAACTGGATCGTGGTGGAAAAGACCCACGATCCCATCATCGACCGGGAGACGTTCCGAAGCGTGGGAAAGCTTCTGGATGCCAGAAGACACACCCGCAGCCGGACGTATGAGTACCTTTTCAAGGGGCTGGTGTACTGCCGGGAGTGCGGAAATGCCATGGGAGTGATCAACCGTCCTCCGGTCTCCGGGGAGGACCGGCTGTTTTTTGTGTGCAGGACCTATCAGCGGTTTGCCGGGGAAAGGCTGTGCAGCTGCCACTGTATCAAGGAGGAACGGGTCACAAAGGCGGTGAAGAAAGCCCTGGGGCAGATCCTGCAGGCGTGGGCAGATTTGTCGCCCCTCTCCCAAATTGCCGCACAGACTCTCCTTGCTGCCGACAGCCGGGAGAGCGCGCAGCAGGAGCAGCAGATCCGGGATCGGCTCCGAATTCTGACGGAGAAGCTGGACCGGGTCTACCGGGACCGGCTGGAGGGCACTCTGGATCAGGAGGATTTTACACGGATCTACGGCAGGCTCTGCCGGGAACGGGCGGCTCTGCGGGAAACGGATGCCGCATCGGGAATCATCCACGCACAGGAGGACCCGGAAGCCCTTGCCAACAGGTTTTGGAATGACATCTGCGGCAATCGGGAGTTCCTTTTTCGGGTGCTTGAACGGGTGGAGCTGACGGAGGACAAAAAGGTCCTGCTGCATTTTCGCTTCCGCAGGCCGGAGGCGCTTCCCTTGCCGCCATCGCTTACAATAGCCGGGGAGGAATGTATCCCGCATTGAAAAAAGGGGACTGGAGAAGCTGAGAAAGGCTCTGGAGTAAGATATCGGTTGCATTTGTCCTGCCATCGTATTATAATAGAATCGATTCCAAAGAAAAGAGGCCGTACATGAAAGCCTGGCAGCATTTTTGCACAATTACACATCACAGGCTGCTGGTCATGGCAGGATGCTTCCGGGTGGGACTGATCCGCCAGGGGCTGACTCATGATCTGTCCAAGTATTCCCCGGTGGAATTCCGGAACGGGGTCAAATACTACCAGGGGACCCGCAGCCCCAACGCGGCAGAGCGGGAAGACAAGGGCTTCTCCGAGGCGTGGATGCATCACAAGGGGCGCAACCGGCACCACTATGAGTATTGGACGGATATGAATCTGAGTACCCATACCTATGAAGCGGTTCCTATGCCCAGAAAATACCTGGTGGAAATGGTGATGGACCGGATCGCCGCCTGCAAAACCTACCAGAAAGAGGCGTACACACCGGAGTCCGCGCTGACGTACTTCCTGAAGAGCCGGGAACGGCTGCGGATGCACCCGGAAACCAGCCGGCAGTTGGGCTATCTTCTTACCATGCTGCGGGACCGGGGAGAGAAGGAGACCTTCCGTTATTTGCGGCAATCGGTTCTCCGGGGGAAGCCGTTTCCCTGGGAACAGGACCCGAAAAATGGGAAATAAATGCTTGACATTTCCCAAATATCGTGTATAATAACTAAGGTCAGTGGGATACTGACAGCATAGAGGATTTGTGTAACGGTAGCACACCGGACTCTGACTCCGTTTGCGGGGGTTCGAATCCCTCATCCTCTGCCAAAGATCCAGATACCCATCCGGGTATCTGGATTTTTTATTGTGGCGGCGGGGGATAGGCATCATTCAAAATATAAAGAGCAAGCCAAAACCATCCCAATTACCAAACAACACAAATTACTGAAGTGTGCACTTACTCACCACCGGCGAAAGCCGGTGGTGTCGTGCTATGTTGGACAACTGAGAAAAGGCTCCCTTGTGTAAAGGGAGCTGGCAAAAATCTATTTGATTTTTGACTGAGGGATTGTCAATCAGGCTGATACTGCTATGGTAGTCCACCTACTGGAACAATCCCCCAGTCACGCTGTTCGCGTGACAACCGCCTGCGGGCGGTCCGGTCGCGGCTCTGACAGTCCACCGGACTGTCATTCACTCCCGCGACTGCGCTTCGCTTACCCTTTACACAAGGGGGCCTTTGGTGCGGTGCAACCGGGGAAACCATCCTTTACAAATCCCGTGCCAGTCCGGTGGACGGTTGCTTGCCGCCGGTCTCGACGGCGGCAACACCTTGATTTCATCGAATCCCGCATCCTCTGCCCAAAAGCCGTCGACATAGATTGACGGCTTTTTTATGTTTATTACAACAATTGCGCACTTGAATACAACATTCCGTTTATTTCTCCCTGTGGGTAGTAGAATGTCAAGTTCTTACTCCTTGAAAAGGAGAAGAATAAATGTACGATAAACGAAGCACGGGGACAATCCATGTACGCAAAACCGCTGATGCACCTCAGTGGGTCAAGCGGGTCCATCATTCCGAGGGGAAAACACACTGCCCTGAATGCATAAAACTGGATGGTTGCTTTTTCACCGAAGCAGAACATCCGCCTTGCCCCCATCATCCTTTTTGTCACGGTACTCTTGACCCAATCGACTATTCGATTGTTTTATCGAATGCGTCTGCAAACAGCGTCTTCGTCTCATCAAGCAGGGGGTCATTAACGTGCAACAGGGAGAATTCTTGCGCCCTGAAGCTCTATAGAAGGAAAGGAGACGACAAACCATGTCCAATACAATGTCTTCTGCAGTATATCGGATGGTATTCGTAGCAGGGGCAGATCCACTTTCTGACTTTACAGCCGGCTGCCGGAATATGCCGCTGTGAGAGAAGTGGTGGGACATACGCAGAGCTTCCTCTCGGTTCCGTCCCATACAGGCGGAAGGCGAAAGTATAGCAT
>JAQXVF010000083.1 GCA_029224785.1 Bacillota bacterium | reverse complement strand
CCCGCCGCAGCGGAAAGCCTCCCCTGTGTAAGGGGAGGTGTCACGGCGCTAAGCCGTGACGGAGGGGTTGTACTCGTAGTTACAATCCCCCAGTCACCGCTGTGCGGTGATAACCGCCTACGGGCGGTCCGGTCGCGGCTCTGACAGTCCACCGGAATGTCATTCACTCCCGCGACTGCGCTTCGCTTACCCTTTACACAAGGGGGCCTGAATGCGCACCGA
This sequence comes from Bacillota bacterium, assembly GCA_029224785.1. Lineage (GTDB taxonomy): Bacteria > Bacillota > Clostridia > Oscillospirales > Oscillospiraceae > Faecousia. The sequence continues at coordinate 16,263 of JAQXVF010000083.1, read as the reverse complement.
ACCCCGCATCTGCGGTGGTGGGGCACCACACGCAAGTGAAAGAGAATTCGATGAGCCTATAGGCTCGGCTGGTAAAAAGCCCTAAGGGGGCAAGTGCAACCCACCGGCACGGCCGGTGGGTATGATTGCGGGGAAAAGGAAGCTGGGAGGGGGTTACCCTGCGGTGCCCTGCCAGTCCGGGAAAATGTGGCGGAAATAGTCGTATTCCAGCAGCATCCGGGAGAAGGACCACCGGTCCGACACCAGGTTGCTCACATCGGTCACATAGGAGTCGCTGACCTCCACTCCCGGGAAGGGGTGGAACTGATCATCGGCGGCTTCGTAGATTCCTGCGTTGGTGATCCAGCTCCGGCCGTTTCCGTAGCTGGGGAACACCACGATGGGCATGGCGGTGGACACCTGGCCCGGTTCCACGGTGGTGTCCAGAATGTCCTTGCCGGACAGCAGCCGGGAGTCATAGGAAATGCCGAACAGGTTGTACAGGGTGGGTACGATGTCAATGGAGGAACAGGGGGCCTCCACCACCACCGGCTCTTCCATGGAGCCGCACCACAGGATCAGGGTGTTGCGGTAACGAGAGGTCCGGGATTCGGTGTCCGCAACGCCGGACAGCTCCGCATAGTAGTCCCGGGGGCAGTCCTGGGTCAGGGCATAGGGGTAATGGTCTGCCGCAAGGACGATGACCGTATCGTCGGCAATGCCGGCCTGCTCCAGAGCATCCACCAGGTAAGTCATGGCATACTCCAGCTCCATTTGGGCTGCCAGGTAGGCACGGACCGGGTCGGAATACGCCAGCCCTTCCACGGTGTCTGCGTTCTTGCCTGCCATGTTGTTATAGGAGAAGCCGTAGTTGGCGTGGCCGGAGACAGTGATGTAGTAGACGTTGAACAGATTGCCGTTTTCCACATAGTCCTGAATGTAGCCGTCCACCGTGGCCTCCATCATTTCCAGATCGGACAGGGGCCAATACTGGGGGTTGTCCAGCACCAGGCCGTTGCCCACACCCTGATAGTCGTAGCCCAGATTGGGGTGTGTCTGGTGACGGTTGTAGTAGGCGTAGTTGTTGTTGTGGTAGGCAAGAGAGGTGTAGCCCAGCTCCCGGAATTTCCAGCCCATGGCCAGGGGCATAGCATCATAGGCACTGACCTGGAAGGCAGGACTGCCGCCGATCCAGTTGGGGATAATGCCGGTCATGTTGGCAAACTCGCCGCCGGTGGTGGACTGGGTCCAGCCGGGCTGGTAGAAGTTTTCAAAGACAAAGCCGGAGGTGGACAGGCGGTACAGGGTGGGGGTCCGCTCCGGATCGATCACCGGGGTGGAAAAGGCCTCCGCCGTCAGGAAGACCAGATTCTTGCCGGCGAACAGGCCGGTGTAGGGGTTCTGCATGGTGGGAGTCTGGGAGGCATAATAGGCGTCCATGGTACCGAACAGGGTACCCTCGTCCTGCTCCATCAGGGTGGAAAAGTCGATATCCGTCACATTTTCCCCATAGACCACCGGCGGCTCCGTGGGAGGAACGGTCTCCTCGGTTTCCGTGGGCTGAGCGGTCTCGGTGGGGGGGACGGTGGTCTCCGGGGGAACGGTGACAGTGGGCTCGGTGGGGACATAGCGGATCTCCGGCAGGGGTTTTCCGAAAACGGCGTACCGGGCCTCCAGCTCCAGGGAACGGACCAGTCCGAACCGGGGAACGGCGCTGTTGGCGGTGTAGTCCGTGGTGTAGAAGTCCCGGTCCCCGCCAAACCGGCAGGACAAGACGGCACAGACAATGGTCAGCATCAGAGCGGCTGCCTGCAGCAGAAGGGCCTTCCGGGGAGGCGCCTCCGGCAGCAGCGTCTTGCGGAAAAGAAGGAACAGCAGGAAGGGCAGCAGGGCCAGAGGGAAGAACCAGAGATTGCGCAGGATGGTGCGGATGGTCTCGTTGAGGAAGCCCCCCACAAGCTGACCCGACATGGACAGCATAAAGGAAAGCTGGAAATAGGTGCCGAAAAACACCTGGCAGCAATGATAGGCAATGAACAGAGCTCCCAGCAGGAACAGCAGCAGACCCACCAGGAACCGGGCGGCCTTCTTTTGGGGAATCAGGGTGCCCAGAAGCCACAGGGAAAGGCCCACGGCGGCGCCGCTGAGCAGCAGACGCAGGGCTACCAGGGCGGAAAAGCCCGGTACCCGGTCCGTCAGCCGCATCAGAAGCTCCAGATATCCAACAGACAGGGTGAAAAAGAGGATGCGAAGAAGATTTTTTCCGGTTTCTTTTTTCATGGGAAACCCTCTCTTTCCGAGGTTTTTCTTTGCCACCATTGTATCAGATATTTTGAAAAAGTAAAGTGCCGGGGAAACGGCCCGGATGTCTGTCTCCCCTGGGGGTGCCGCCAGTGACAGAATGGGCACTCTTTTTGGGAATTGCGCCTGGACGAAAACAACTATGCAGCCGAGGGGAGATGGGTACCGGGCATTGTTCTTCTGTATGAGCAATCGCAGTCAGCCTCCGGATCCGCAGAAAGCAGGGCCTGACGGAACACGGTTTTGTTGACAGCGTCCCGCGGATGTGCTATAAAGGGACTGCAGATATTCGATTTGGAGGAGATGCTCATGCAGACGAAAAAGACAAATGCCCTGAAAACCCGGGACATGGTGTATATCGCCATGTTTGCTGCGCTGATGGCGGCCTGTGCGTGGATCACCGTTCCCATGCCGGAGGTTCCCTTTACCATGCAGGTGTTCGGCGTGTTTCTGGCGCTGTGTGTGCTGGGGGGCGAGAAGGGTACACTGAGCATCCTGGTTTATATTCTTCTGGGTGCGGTAGGTGCACCGGTTTTCTCCAACTTCAAAGGAGGCCCCGGCGTCCTGCTGGGAGTCACCGGCGGATATATTCTGGGATTTTTGGCTTCCGGTCTGGTTTACTGGCTGGTCACCGCGCTGCTGCCCAAACGCAGCCTGGCGGTGACGGTGCTGGGCCTGTGCCTGGGCCTTGCGGCCTGCTATGCCTTCGGTACCGGCTGGTTTATGCTGGTGTACCTGAAAAAGAGCGGACCCATCGGACTGGGATATGTGCTGATGAAGTGCGTGGTGCCCTACATTCTGCCCGACCTGTGCAAGATGGGACTGGCAGTGTCCGTTTCTGCCGTGATCCGGAAGAGGATCCGGATCTCCGGCTGAGCTGACGGAGCTCTGCAGGAAAAGAAAGCCTCCGGTGAAAGCAGTCGGAGGGGAACGTGTTTCAGAACGCAGGCGGAACCCGCGGGTTCCGCCTGCGTTCTGTATGGAATCCGTCTGCCCGGGGAGAGTGAACTGCTTTGTTTTCGGAATATCAGCAGTTTTTTCTTTTTTGTGATTGACTACCGAACGATAGGTAGTTATAATGGAAATGCACGGTATTACGATCACAGAAAACAGAATGTTTGTCGCAGGGAAGGAGAATTCGTTATGGATCGAGGAAACACAAAGCAGGATATTTTGGAAGCGGCGCTGGAGCTGTTCTCTGTTCAGGGGTTTGAAGCGACCTCCATTTCTCAAATTGCCAGCGCTGTTGGCATTCGGAAAGCATCACTTTACAGCCATTTTGACAGCAAGCAGGCGATTCTGGAGGCATTGGTGCAGGAAGTTCTGGAGCAGTATGCGATGCATTCTATTTTTGCAAGGGCGGATTGGGAGAAAGATACCGGAAGCTTACCCCAGACTGCCGATGACGCTGTGGGAATGATCCAGGGGCAGATTCGATACATTCTCCACGACCCCGCCATCAGCAGGGCGCGGAAAATGCTGGTGATCGAACAGTTCCAGAATCGGTCGCTGGCAAAGCTGCAGACGAAACAGAATTATACCGATGTGATGCAGTACTTCACCGGGCTGATCAGGTGCCTGATTCAGAAAGGGGTTCTGGCTGCGGATGACGCCGAAATTATGGCGGCGCAATTCTGTCTTCCGATTTCCGTGTGGATCAACCTATGCGACCGGGAACCCGACCGGGAGGCGGAGGTCATGGAGCTGGTGGAAAAGCACATCCGGCAGTTTTTCCGGGCGTATGGAAAGTAAAGTATTTCGAATCGAGAATACTTGAGAAAAGATAGGGAAAAATCGATGAGATTACGGTGGGTTTTTCACACCAAAAAACGGACACAGTCAACGGTACCATCTGCCTCTCGGATATTGGCTCCAATCCTGGTTCCGGAGCGGAGCAGTTGATGGGTCAGGCGGATTTCCGCTTACTGCTTTTCACGTGATTACACACCTTGATGATAGAAAGGGCAAACGCCTTTGATTTGTCAAGCAATGGGCTGGACAAAAATCGCTCCCCCGTAATTTGCGTTATCCCGATTCACTACGACTTCTTTCTTTCCCAAAATCGGCCCCGATTTTCGTGAATCGGGAAGAGTGAAGAAGTAAAAGTAAAGATCGGCAATCTTCTGTCGAAGATTGCCGATCTTTGGTGACCCGCCGGGGATTCGAACCCCGGACCCATTGCTTAAAAGGCAATTGCTCTGCCAACTGAGCTAGCGGATCGCATGGCTGGGATGGCCGGATTTGAACCGACGAATGCCAGAGTCAAAGTCTGGTGCCTTACCGCTTGGCGACATCCCAATAGAAATGCGCCCTTTGGCTGGACACACATGGTATACTATCACAAGAATCCGCTTTTTGCAAGCAATTTTTTCACATGGGGAGCAGATTGCTATTTTTTCTTTCCTGTGGTAAGATATTCCCCAGGAAAGAAGGGGATATACCATGGAATTCATGGATGTTTATGACGAAAACCGCAATTTGACCGGGCGCATCCGTCCCCGGGGGCAGGGATGGCTGCCGGGAGAATACGGACTGATCGTCTGTGCGTGGGTATATAACAGCCGCGCTCAGGTGCTTTTGACCCTGCGGGCACAGGAAAAGACCTGGGGGCTTACCTGGGAGAACTCGGGCGGTGCTGCACAGGCAGGGGAGGACAGCCTGACTGCCATTACCCGGGAGGTCTGGGAGGAGACTGGCATCCGCCGCAGCCCCCGGGACTTTGTTTTGCTGCGAACCGAGCGGGATGGCGCTTTCCATCTGGATCATTATGCCCTGCATGCGGATGTGCCCATTGGGGATATCCGGCTCCTGGCCGGTGAAACCGTGGATGCAAAATGGGTTACGCTGGAGGAAGCGGAAGCCATGGTACGGCGGGGAGAGATCTGTGATATCATCGGCAGGGAGTTTTTTGCCCAGGAACCCATGCTGCGGAAGCTCATGGAGCAGGCTGCCCCGGAGACGGAATAGGCTTATCTGCATTGTATGGTGATATTTCCGGGGGATTGTAGCGAAGTCTCACAAAAAGCGGAAGAGGGATGCCCTTCTTCCGCTTCGTTCTTTGTGCAGAAACAAAAAAATCGAGGAAAAATCCTCGAAAAAACCATACTTGCCCATTGACTTTCGGAAAGGGCTGATATATAATGGTAGTCCATACTGTGATAATATGCCCCTCTGTGGCTTCCCATACTTTCGAGGTTATCTTACCACAGGCTATGGCCGCTGTCAAGTGGAGAATCCAATAAAACTTGCCACGGATCCACGCGTATCATAACCGTGCAACACATCATATCGGCTTGAGCCGTAAGAAAGGCTGTGATGATCAATATGGCAATGGTCAAGGACATTCAGTTCGGAAAGACCGTGCGAAAAAGCTATGCAAAGTACGAAGAGATCCTGGAAATGCCCAACATGCTGAAGATCCAGAAGGACTCCTATCAGTGGTTCCTGGACGAAGGCCTGCGGGAGGTTTTCAAGGATGTCGGCGCAATCACCGACTTCTCCGGCAAACTGGAGCTGACTTTCCTGGATTACTCCATGAACGACAAGCCCAAATACACCATCGAGGAGTGCAGAGAGCGGGACGCCACCTATGCCCGCCCCATTAAAGTCCGGGTTCGCCTGCGCAACACCGAGACCGGTGAGATCAAAGAGCAGGAGATCTTCATGGGCGATTTCCCCATCATGACCAACGGCGGCACCTTCGTTATCAACGGTGCCGAGCGCGTCATCGTCTCCCAGATCGTCCGCTCCCCCGGAATGTACTACGGCTCCGAGGAGGACAAGAAGACCGGCGAGCGTACCTACAACACCACCGTGATCCCCTACCGGGGCGCATGGCTGGAGTATGAGACCGACAACAACGGCTTGTTCTGGGTCCGCATCGACAAGAACCGCAAGCTGCCCATCACCTGCCTGATCCGCGCCCTGGGCATCAAGACCGACGAGGAGATCCGGGAGATGTTCGGTGAGGACGAGCGGATTCTGAACACCATGGAAAAGGATCCCTGCAAGACCCGGGAAGAGAGCCTGCTGGAGATCTACCGGAAGCTGCGTCCCGGTGAGCCTCCCACGGTGGAATCTGCTGCTGCCCATCTGGAAGGGCTGCTGTTTGATGCACACCGCTACGATGTCAGCAAGGTGGGCCGCTACAAGTTCAACCGCAAGATGGATCTGTGGACCCGCCTGGCCGGCAACGAGCTGGCAGAGCCGGTGGTGGATCCCCTGACCGGTGAGATCCTGGCCATGCCCGGAGATGTTCTGACCCGCCAGGCTGCACAGCAGATCTCCGCCAGAGGCGTCAACGAGGCTGTGCTCCGGGTGAACGGGAAGAACGTGAAGGTCTTCTCCAACGGTATGGTGGACATGGCCAATTTCGTGTCCTTTGATCCCAGAGAGTACGGCATCCGGGAGAAGGTCCGCTTCTGCGTCCTGCGGGAAATGCTGGATCCCGTTCCCGAGGACGGCTGGGCTGCCGCTCTGGAGGAACGCCATGACGACCTGATCCCCAACCACATCATTGTGGATGACATCATGGCCTCCATCAACTATCTGAACTGCGTTGCCGAGGGCATCGGCACCGTGGACGATATCGACCATCTGGGCAACCGCCGCCTGCGCTGCGTGGGCGAGCTGCTGCAGAACCAGTTCCGCATCGGTTTTAGCCGTCTGGACCGGGTGATCCGGGAGCGCATGACCGTGCAGGGCACCGAAGCGGTTACGCCCCAGAGCCTGATCAACATCCGGCCGGTGACGGCGGTGATCAAGGAGTTCTTCGGCTCCTCCCCCCTGTCCCAGTTCATGGATCAGAACAACCCCCTGGCGGAACTGACCCACAAGCGCCGTCTTTCCGCTCTGGGCCCCGGCGGTCTGAGCCGTGAGCGCGCTTCCTTCGAAGTCCGTGATATCCACTACACCCACTACGGCCGTATGTGCCCCATTGAGACCCCTGAAGGTCCCAACATCGGCCTGATCAACTATCTGGCTTCCTTTGCCAAGATCAACGAGTACGGTTTCATCGAGGCTCCCTACCGGAGAGTGGACAAGGCTACCGGCTTTGTCACCAAGGATGTGGACTACATGACCGCCGACGTGGAGGACGATTTCTATGTTGGCCAGGCCAACGAGCCTCTGGATGAAAACGGCTGCCTGAAGAACAAACGTATCACCTGCCGCCACCGCAACGAGATCATTGAGGTGGACCGGGAGATGATCGACTATGTGGACGTGTCCCCCAGAATGATGATCTCCGTGGCAACTTCCTTCATCCCCTTCCTGCAGAACGACGACGCCAACCGTGCCCTGATGGGCGCCAACATGCAGCGTCAGGCTGTGCCCCTGCTGACCACTGAGTCTCCCATCGTGGCAACCGGTATTGAACACCGGGCCGCTGTGGACTCCGAGGTGTGCCTGAAGGCCAGGAAGGCCGGAACCATCACCGCCGTCTCCGCCAGCGAGATTACTCTGCGCTATGAAGACGGGGAAGTGGAGACGGTTCGGCTGACCAAGTTTGCCCGCTCCAATGCAGGCACCTGCGTGAATCAGAGACCCATCGTGGACGTGGGCGAGCACGTGGAAGCCAACCAGATCATTGCCGACGGTCCTTCCTGCTCCGGCGGTGAAGTGGCCCTGGGCAAGAACGTGCTCATCGGCTTCGTGACCTGGGAAGGCTACAACTACGAGGACGCCATTCTGCTCAACGAGCGGCTGGTCCGGGAGGACGTGTTCACCTCCATTCATATTGAAGAGCACGAGACCGAAGCCCGGGACACCAAGCTGGGACCGGAAGAGATCACCCGGGACATCCCCAACGCCAGCGAAGAAAACCTGCGGAACCTGGATGAGAACGGCATCGTTCGCATCGGTGCCGAGGTCCACACCAACGATTATCTGGTAGGCAAGGTCACCCCCAAGGGCGAGACCGATCCCACTCCGGAAGAACGGCTGCTGCGGGCCATCTTCGGTGAGAAGGCCCGGGAGGTCCGGGATACTTCCCTGAAGGTCCGTCATGGCGAAGGCGGCATCGTGGTGGATGTCAAGGTCTTTACCAAGGAGAACAGCGACGAGCTGGCTCCCGGCGTTACCAAGAGTGTCCGCGTCTACATCGCCCAGAAGAGAAAGATCTCCGTGGGCGACAAGATGGCCGGCCGTCACGGCAACAAGGGCGTTGTGTCCCGTGTGCTGCCGGAGGAGGATATGCCCTTCCTGCCCGACGGCACTCCCCTGGATGTGGTGCTGAACCCCCTGGGCGTGCCTTCCCGTATGAACATCGGTCAGGTGCTGGAAGTGCACCTGGGCTATGCTGCCAAGGCCCTGGGCTGGAAGGTGGCTACCCCCGTGTTTGACGGCGCCAACGAGAAGGACATCCGGGAGACCCTGAAGCTGGCCGGCCTCCGGGAGGACGGCAAGACCGTGCTGTACGACGGCCGCACCGGCGAGCCCTTCGACAACCTGGTTACCGTCGGTTATCCTTACTATCTGAAACTCCATCACCTGGTGGATGACAAGATCCACGCCCGTTCCACCGGCCCGTATGCACTGGTGACTCAGCAGCCTCTGGGCGGCAAGGCCCAGTTCGGCGGCCAGCGCTTCGGAGAAATGGAAGTCTGGGCCCTGGAAGCCTACGGCGCTGCCTACACCCTGCAGGAGATTCTGACGGTGAAGTCCGACGACGTCACCGGCCGTGTCAAGACCTACGAGGCCATCGTCAAGGGCGAGAACATTCCCAAGCCCGGCGTGCCCGAATCCTTCAAGGTCCTGATCAAGGAACTGCAGGCACTGTGCCTGGATATCCGCGTGCTGGATGAGCAGGGCAACGAGATCGAGCTGAAGGACGAGGATGATGACACCGGATACGTGTCCGATGATACCCAGCTCGTGGTCAACGAAGAGGAGATCATCGGCTCGGGCTTCAACTACGACGAGGACGGCCCCGAGAGCGTGTTTGATGACGTGTTTGCAGGTGCATCGGAAGACAACGACACCGAAGCGTTTGAGTTTTAAGGAGGTGCGAAATGGCAGAAACCACGTTTGACGCCATTAAAATTGGCATCGCTTCCCCGGAAATGATCCGGCAGTGGTCCCATGGTGAGGTCCTGAAGCCGGAGACCATTAACTATCGTACCCTCAAGCCTGAGAAGGACGGTCTGTACTGCGAGAAAATCTTCGGACCGACCAAGGACTGGGAGTGCCATTGCGGCAACTATAAAAAGGTGAAGTACAAGGGTAAGATCTGCAGCCGCTGCGGCGTGGAGGTCACCCGGGCCAAGGTTCGCCGGGAGCGCATGGGCCACATCGAGCTGGCCGCTCCCTGCAGCCACATCTGGTACTTCAAGGGCATCCCCTCCCGCATGGGCCTGATCCTGGATATCTCCCCCAAGGTGCTGGAGAAGGTCCTGTACTTTGCTGCCTATATTGTCACCGATCCCGGTGACACCGGCCTGTCCCTGAACCAGGTGCTTTCCGACAAGGAATACCGGGAGATGCGGGAAAAATACGAGGATGACTTCCAGGCAGGCATGGGCGCCGAGGCCATCAAGACCTTGCTGGAGCAGATCGATCTGGATCAGCTTGCCGCGCAGCTCCGGGATGAGCTGAAGACCGCCTCCTCACAGAAGAAGCTGCGGATCGTCAAGCGGCTGGAGGTGGTGGAGGCCTTCCGGGAATCCAACAACAAGCCCAGTTGGATGGTCATGGATGTGCTGCCCGTGATTCCTCCCGATATCCGTCCCATGATCCAGTTGGACGGCGGCAGATTTGCCACCTCCGACCTGAACGACCTGTACCGCCGGGTCATCAACCGGAACAACCGTCTGAAGCGGCTGATTCAGCTCCATGCCCCCGAGATCATCGTGCGGAACGAGAAGCGGATGCTGCAGGAGGCAGTGGACGCCCTCATCGACAACGGCCGCCGTGGTCGTCCCGTCACCGGCGCCAACAACCGGGCGCTGAAATCCCTGTCCGATATGCTCAAGGGCAAGCAGGGCCGCTTCCGTCAGAACCTGCTGGGTAAGCGTGTTGACTACTCCGGCCGTTCCGTGATCGTGGTCGGTCCGGAACTGAAGCTGTATCAGTGCGGTGTGCCCAAGGAAATGGCCATTGAGCTGTTCAAGCCCTTTGTCATCCACAAGCTCCAGGCCGACGGCATTGCCACCAATATCAAATCCGCCAAGAAGATGGTGGAGCGGGGCCAGACCGAGGTCTGGGATGCCCTGGATGAGGTCATCAAGGACCGCCCCGTCATGCTGAACCGTGCACCTACCCTGCACCGCCTGGGCATTCAGGCCTTTGAGCCGGTGCTGGTGGAGGGCCGTGCCCTGAAGCTGCATCCCCTGTGCTGCACCGCTTTCAATGCGGACTTCGACGGCGACCAGATGGCCATTCACGTGCCCCTGTCCCCCGAGGCCCAGGCGGAAGCCAGAATGCTGATGCTGTCCGCCAACAACCTGCTGCGTCCTCAGGACGGCAAGCCGGTCACCGTGCCTACCCAGGATATGATTCTGGGCGCCTACTACCTGACCTATGAGCGTCTGGGCAAGGCAGAGCTGGGCGCGGAGCGGGTCTTCGTCACCGATGCCGGCGATACCGGCCTGCCCGCAGGCCAGATCGTGGACGCCGACGAATTCGTGGCCGCCAACAAGAAGGCCAAGAAGGAAAAGACCGCTCCGGCCTCCTATCGTCCCCTGCTGTCCTACTCCAGCGTCAACGAGGCCATTGCCGCCTACGCCGCCGGCGCCGTGGGACTGCACGCCCCCATTCTGGTGCGCTTCGGCAAGGAGATCGACGGAAAGATGGAGTACCGGATTATCCGGGCCACCGTGGGCCGGCTGATCTACAACGAGCCCATCCCCCAGGATCTGGGCTTTGTGGACCGTACCGATCCCGAGCACGCCTTTGACCTGGAAGTCGCCTTTAAGGTGGGCAAGAAAGAGCTGGGCAAGATCATCGACAAGTGCATCCGTAAGCACGGCTTTACCGTGTCCACCGAGATGCTGGACCGGATCAAGGCTCTGGGCTACAAATACTCCACCAAGGGCGCCATTTCCGTGTCCATTGCCGATATGGAAGTGCCGGAAATCAAGTACACCCTGGTTCGCGAGGCAGAGGAGAAGGTCCTGCAGATCGAAAACTTCTACCGCCGCGGTCTGGTGACCAACGAAGAGAGACGGAACAACGTCATCGCCCAGTGGGACCGCACCACCAACGAGGTGGCCAACGCCCTGCAGGACAACCTGGATGAGTTCAACTCCATCTATATGATGTCCGACTCCGGCGCCCGTGGCTCCATGGCACAGATCCGTCAGCTTGCCGGTATGCGCGGCCTGATGGCCGATACCGCAGGCCGTACCATTGAGATCCCCGTCAAGGCCAACTTCCGTGAGGGCCTGTCCGTTCTGGAATACTTTATCTCCTCCAGAGGCGCCCGGAAGGGCATGACCGATACCGCTCTGCGTACCGCAGACTCCGGTTATCTGACCCGCCGTATGGTGGACGTTTCCCAGGATGTGATCATCCGCCAGATGGACTGCAAGACCACCCGCGGTATTTGGGTCAAGGCCGTGCGGGACAAGAACGGTGAGATTACCCTGCCGCTGTCCAGCCGGATCCATGGCCGCTTCCCGGTGAACGATATTCTGGATCCCGTCACCGGAGAACTGGTCCACTCCAAAGATGTGATGATGATGCCTGAGGATGCCAGGAAGCTGGAAGCGCACGGCATCGAGGAAGTGTATATCCGCACCGTTCTGGGCTGCCGCGCCCGCAGCGGCGTCTGCGCAAAATGCTACGGCATGAACCTGGCCACCTCCAAGGAAGTGGACATGGGCGAGGCCGTCGGTATCATCGCAGCCCAGTCCATCGGTGAGCCGGGTACCCAGCTTACCATGCGTACCTTCCACTCCGGCGGCGTTGCCGGCGACGACATCACCCAGGGTCTTCCCCGAGTGGAAGAGCTGTTTGAGGCCCGCCGTCCCAAGAGGATGGCCCAGATCGCCGAGATCTCCGGTACCGTCAGCATCGACGACAGCCACCGCAGCGCTCTGCGTACCATCACGGTCACCGCAGACGATGGAGAGGTCAAGACCTACCAGGTGCCGTACAGCGTAGATCTGAAGGTCACCGACGGCAAGCAGGTCAAGCAGGGCGAGCCCATCACTGACGGCTCCCAGTATCCCCAGGATGTGCTGCGTGTTTCCGGCGTGGAGGCTGTTCAGAATTACCTGATCGACGAGGTCCGTAAGGTGTACAGCCAACAGGGCGTGGAAATCAACGACAAGCACATCGAAGTGATCATTCGCCAGATGATGCGGAAGGTCCATGTGGAAGATCCCGGCGACACGCGCCTGCTGGTGGGCACCGTGGTGGACAACTTCGAGTACGAGGATGCCAACGCGGAGATCCAGGCACGGATCGACGCCGGCGAGACCGAGCTGCGGCTGGCAACGGCCAGCGCCATCCTGCTGGGCATTACCAAGGCTTCTCTGGCAACGGATTCCTTTATGTCTGCCGCTTCCTTCCAGGAGACCACCAAGGTGCTGACCGACGCTGCCATCAAGGGCAAGGTCGACCATCTCCACGGCCTGAAGGAGAACGTCATCATCGGCAAGCTGATCCCTGCCGGCTCCGGCCTGATGGCCTACCGGGATTTCCAGGAGGGGATCACCCCTGCCCTGAAAGCGGATCCCGAAGCCGTCGCAAAGCAGATGAACTGATTGAAAATGCCGCCGGTTTCCCGGCGGCATTTTTGCGGGGCGCCCGCCGGGATTGGAGAAATGTCCGTGTGCTGCGAACGGGTGGGCGTTTCCGACAGGAAGGAGAGGTTTCGTTGGGGATTGGCTGGGGAAATCGCAGAATGGAGAATCTTTTCAATAATTTTTGTTGACTTTCCCGAAAAAAAGCGTATAATACCTTATTGTATGGACACTCAAAATGACAGCAATATGGCCAGTTCCGCAGATCTTGCTTTTCTGAGAGACTGCCGGAGGGTCGTGGGCACAAAACAGCTCAGAAAGGCCCTTCGCGACGGAACTGCCCTCCGCGTCTATCTTGCGATGGATGCCGACCCCGCAATAACGGAGCCGCTGGCGCAGATCTGCGGGGATCTGCAGGCCGCGTTTTGCTGGGTGCCCACCATGCAGGCCCTTGGACAGGCCTGCGGAATTGAAGTGGGCGCGGCTGCCGCTGCAGCCGTGAAGCCGTCCCGGTTCTAACGGAGATCCTCCGTAGAATAAAAACTCCGCCGGAAGGCGAGAATGTAAGAAAGGAGAACCCAATGCCTACTTTTAATCAGCTCGTGAGAAGCGGCCGTCAGCAGGCTACCTACAAATCCACTGCTCCTGCTCTGCAGAGAGGTATCAACACCCTGGAGAACAAGGCAACCAATCTGCCCTCCCCCCAGAAGCGTGGCGTTTGCACTGCTGTTCGTACCACCACCCCGAAGAAGCCGAACTCTGCACTGCGTAAGATCGCCCGTGTACGCCTGACCAACGGTATGGAAGTCACCGCCTATATCCCCGGTGTCGGCCACAACCTGCAGGAGCACTCTGTCGTTCTGATCCGCGGCGGCCGTGTAAAGGACCTTCCCGGTGTGCGTTACCACATCATCCGCGGCACTCTGGATACCCAGGGCGTGCAGAACCGGATGCAGTCCCGTTCCAAGTACGGTGCGAAGCGGCCCAAGGCCGGCAAGAAGAAGTAATCTTCTGTCTTCCAAAACCTGAATGATTCCCACGCCCTTTCGCAAGGCAAAGCCTTGCCATGACGTTTTTATATAGATGTAAAAACCTCTGGCAGGCACAACGAAGGTGTTACTTTCGAGTACCGATGAAATCATTTTATTATGAAGGAGGGAAGCAAAGTGCCCAGAAGAGGTAATGTTCCCAAGAGAGAGATCCTTCCGGATCCTCAGTATAATTCCGTTCTGGTTACGAAGCTCATTAACAGCGTCATGCTGGATGGCAAGAAGGGTGTTGCCCAGAAGGTTGTCTACGGCGCATTTGAAATCGTTGAGAACAAGACCGGCAAAAACGGTCTGGAAGTGTTCCAGCAGGCTATGGAAAATGTCATGCCTGCCGTGGAGCTGAAAGCCCGCCGCGTGGGCGGTGCCACCTACCAGGTGCCCATCGAAGTCCGCGCTGAGCGCCGTCAGACTCTCGGCCTGCGCTGGCTGACTACCTACAGCCGCAACCGCAGCGAGAACACCATGAAGGAACGGCTGGCCGCTGAACTCATGGACGCTGCCAACAACACCGGCAACTCCGTGAAAAAGCGCGATGACGTGCACAAGATGGCAGAAGCCAACAAGGCTTTTGCACATTTCCGTTGGTAACGGAGGAGTTTTTTCATGCCTAGACAGTACTCTCTGGAAAATACCAGAAACTTTGGCATCATGGCACACATTGATGCCGGTAAGACCACCACTACCGAGCGCATCCTGTTCTACACCGGCCGTAACTACAAGATCGGTGAGACCCATGACGGCGCTGCCACCATGGACTGGATGGCACAGGAGCAGGAGCGTGGCATTACCATCACCTCTGCAGCCACGACCTGTTTCTGGAAGGGCTGCCGGCTGAACATCATCGATACCCCGGGCCACGTGGACTTCACCGTGGAGGTGGAGCGTTCCCTGCGCGTTCTGGACGGCGCTGTGACCGTTCTGTGCGCCAAGGGCGGCGTGGAACCCCAGACCGAGACCGTTTGGCGTCAGGCCGACGAGTACAAGGTCCCCCGTATGATCTATGTCAACAAGATGGACATCCTGGGCGCAAACTTCTACCGCGTTCTCGAAATGATCGACGAGCGCCTGAAGTGCAACGCCGTGCCCATTCAGCTCCCCATCGGTTCCGAGGCCTTCTTCAAGGGCAACGTGGACCTGATCACCATGAAGGCCAACGTCTTCTATGATGAGCTGGGCAAGGATGTCCGGGTGGAAGACATCCCCGAGGATATGGTGGACATCTGCAACGAGTATCACGAGAAGCTGATGGATGCCGTTTCCGTATTTGACGATGACATCGCCATGGCATATCTGGAAGGCGAGGAAGTCCCCGTCGAGAAGATCAAGGCGGTCATCCGTAAGGCCACCATCGCCAATGAGATGGTGCCTGTTGTCTGCGGCACCTCTTACAAGAACAAGGGTGTGCAGGAGGTTCTGGACGCCGTTGTGGATTATATGCCCAGCCCCCTGGACAAGAAGGGCATCAAGGGCACCAATCCCGACACCGAGGAAGAGGACTTCCGTCCCGCTTCCGACGAGGCTCCCTTCTCCGCCCTGGCCTTTAAGATCGCCACCGACCCCTATGTGGGCAAGCTGTGCTACTTCCGTGTGTACTCCGGTACCCTGGAGAAGGGCACTACCGTGCTAAACTGCACCAAGGGCAAGACCGAGCGCCTGGGCCGTATCCTGCAGATGCACGCCAACCACCGGGAAGACATCGACATTGTCTACGCCGGCGACATCGCCGCCGCTGTGGGTGTGAAAAACACCACCACCGGTGACACCCTCTGCGATGAGAATCATCCCATCATCCTGGAGTCCATGGTTTTCCCCGAGCCCGTTATCCGCGTGGCCATCGAGCCCAAGACCAAGGCCGGTCAGGAGAAGATGGGCATCGCCCTTTCCAAGCTGGCGGAAGAGGATCCCACCTTTAAGACCTACACCGATGAGGAAACCGGTCAGACCATCATCGCCGGTATGGGCGAGCTGCACCTGGAGATCATCGTGGACCGTCTGCTCCGTGAGTTCAAGGTGGAGGCCAATGTTGGTGCTCCCCAGGTTGCTTACAAGGAGACCATCCGCAAGAGCGTTGAGCAGGATACCAAGTATGCCCGTCAGTCCGGCGGTACGGGCCAGTACGGTCACGTCAAGATCCGTGTGGAGCCCAACGAGCCCGGCAAGGGTTACGAGTTCATCAACGCAGTCGTGGGCGGCGCTATCCCCAAGGAATATATTCCTGCGGTCGACGCCGGTATCCAGGGCGCTATGCA
>JAQXVF010000082.1 GCA_029224785.1 Bacillota bacterium | reverse complement strand
TTCCAGGATATCAAGGTAAATCTCTATATCTGACCGAAGATGGAATCCCCAACTGCTTTACGGCAGTTGGGGATTTTCTTCTGTCAGTAATTCAACTACGATAATTTCCGGGCGGTTGTTGAAACGGATTGGAATCATGCTGTTTCCGATCCCTCGGCTGACCAGCATATTCGTATCGTCTTGCGTATACAGTCCGGAATCGTATTCCGGAAACAACCCCTGGTTAGGCGCAATTACACCACCGAGGAAGGGCAGGCGGAACTGACCGCCGTGGGCATGACCGCTGAATACAAGGTCAACTCCACTTGTCGCATAGGTATCAAACAGCTCAGGCCGATGGGAAAGCAGAATGGTATAGGCATCACTCCCTGTCAGTCCGTTCAGGCTGCCGGACATGACGGCTGCGGAATCTCCCATCCAATAGTCTGTCTGAAAGCTGGGGTCGTCCACACCGATCAGAATGATGGTTTCGCCATTGCGCTCCAGCTCGATCCGCTCATTTTCCAGAACATTGACCCCCGCATACTCCAGCCCGGCTTTCAGATCGTCATATTCTGAAATTCTGGCTTCATGGTTCCCTGTCACATAGTAGCAAGGCGCAATCTCCACTGTTTTCCGCGCAAAAGCAAGAGCGACCGCAAGATCAGTATGGCGGGAGTCCACCAGATCCCCGGTAATCACAATGAGATCCGGTTTTGCCTCCCGGAGCATGGCAAGGAGCTTTTCGTTACCATCACCCATCTGGGCATTGTGCAGATCCGAAACCTGGGCAATACGGAATCCGGAAAAACTATGCGGCAGCCGATTGCTGACAATGGTGTGTGCGTTGATTTCCAAAGCGGTGTTGCCCCATACTGTCCAAACGATCAAAAGAACCAGTGCCATACAGACAGCCAGCAAAACAGCGCGCCTTTTCGGAATGAATTTCATGGATATCATATCAAGCAAACATCTAAGAATCCTCTGAATATACACTCACCCTGCAACTGCATATATTTGTGAATTCTTTTTTGGCATCAGGAAATAAAGCCATATTATCCTCCCAATTTCCTTTTCTTTGGGAAAAACCGGATAAAAACCACCACGATCACTATCAGGTATGCAACACTCGATGCACGGGCAGAGGGACGGGAAATCAGGCAGGTGTCCCCTTCCCATACAGAGCCGGAACGAATTTTAAATCGTGTGGAATCGCCGAGAGTGGAGACCGCCGTCCGGATGGGAAGAGCCTCTTCCCTGGGAAGATACTTGATAAAGACTCCCTTTTCAAATACATACACATTTCCATGCATATCAAACAGGTACAGGGATACACCGTTGTATTTTTCTATGAATCTTCCATTCATATCAGCATAGAGCGAGTAGGCATATTGATATGTTCCATCCAGACTGTAGACTTCCAGGACCCCATTATAGCCATACAGGAGATACATATGATCATTGTCGTTGACCACCTGATGCAGTCTGTAGCTGCCCGTGGATGCTTTGTACTCAAAACGAACAGGGGTTCCCCGTGCTGCGCCGGGAGGATCCACTTTATTCTTTGCATCCAGATACATGGCGTATAGAACTGCACATAGAAAAAGACAGACTGCGAGACCAACAAGCAGGATCTTGCCAACTTTTTTCATGAAATCACGTCCTGTTACTATCTATTCCCCTTGGTTTATGGCAGCCAGCCATAGGCATGGGACTGATGGCGAAGATCATTTCCCCAAACTCCGGGATGGTGCAGTAGTGGATGCCATCCACACCCGCCCAGCCAATGATGTGGGCATCCTTCGGGGTGCAGTAATAGGCAACATCGCTGCCTCCCTGCGCCAGACCAATCGCGGAGTGGTCAATGGGCAGGCTCTTGAATTTCTGATAAGATGTCATAGCAATTTATCCTTTGTTTTCAGATTCCCGGTCAGCAGGAGTACGAAGTAAAATCGCATACACCGTGTTGACCTGACCGGGCGAGGTTTCCAGGATCATGCCATCATAGTAGACAACCACTTGGTCGCCAATGCTGAAGTGGGTCATACTGTCTGCCATCTCCACATCCAGGGAAACCCAGATTTCCCGGCAGCTCCGATAGGCATCGGAAGATTCGTCTACGGAAACCAGGATACTGCGATCGGTGACCTTGGTAACAATCCCCAGAAAGCTCGGCTCGTTGGCGATCACATCGTCCATTGTCCGACCACAGCCGCCCATGCCAAGCAGCAACAGGGCAGACAGTAAAAGCACAAACAGTTTCTTCACCGAATGACCTCCCATCAAAGTGCGGTGTATTTTTCCATAACTGTATTGTATATCATGCCAGACATATCTTCAATGAAATATTTGTAAACCTTCGTGGTGAAGATCGTGGTGTCCAAGGACGGCTTTGACTGGTATCTGTACTTTGATGGCGACCCGGACAAGCCCCTGCACTGCCAGCTCGATGGAAAACGCAAGCAGACCACCAAAATTATGGTATCGGGGGAAATTTCCCCCACCATGGATAACAGCGACACAGGCTGCCATCAAGAACTCCGGCAAGTAAATCTTTCCACCCGGTCACGCACCTGTGTGCGTGACCGGGTTTTTGTGTTCAGAAAGGCAGACAACATGGTGGCGTTCCATGTGTCTGCCTTTCTGTTTGCAACTTCACCGGGCCGGTGGCTTTCTGGATGCAAAAGTCCCTCCGCCTGCATCACTCAGGCGGAGGGCAGGGGAAAACGATTATTTCAGGATGCTGTCCACGATGAGATCCTTCACCGGATCGCAGGGCTCTGCATCCACGGTCACCTGATCGTGGAACCGGATGACCGTGGGGCGCTCCTCGGTGTAGGGTTCCCACTCGGGCATGGGTGTGCCGTCGGCATCGGGGCCGTTGGGATCGCCGGTGCGGAAGAAGTTGCACCAGTAGTTGCACATCTTCCGGGCCAGATCGTAGTGGTGGCCGTCGAAGGGACGCCAGCACTTGGCAAGGGTCTCGAAGAAGAACCACAGGTCGGAGGAGTGGAACGCCCCGGAATCATCACCGGGCATAGACGGGCCGAACTCATAGACGTATCTGGGGGAATGGTTCCGGCCGGAGCGCTGGTCACCGCGGAGGAAGGCCCGGCAGCCCAGCTCGGGACTAACGTTTCGAAGCTTCTTTCCGGCGGCTTCCGGATCTTCCTGGGGCTTGACCAGATCGATGAGGGCCTGGGCATCCTCCGGGGAGAAGCGCTGCTTGAGCTCGGCAACCATGCCGTCGGCATCGGTGCTCCTGGGGGCGGAGAAGAACTCGTTGTTGGTCCAGCCGATGAGCATGGGGACATCCAGACGGTTGCCCCGGCGCATCTCTGTTACATTGGGACCGGGCTGGAACCTGCCGTCCACAATGGTGCCGAACATTTTGTTGAATTCGGTGGTCTTGTCCCGGAGGTACAAGGCATCCAGTGCCCGCGCCTCTGCCAGAGTCTTGACGCCCAGGAAATCAAAGAATTCCACGCCGGTCTGCTCTGCTTCCTTCAGGTCAATGTTGAACCGGGGGAAATCGCTGAACTTGTCGCCCACGATGCCGCTCATGACGATGGCTTTCTGGAACAGCCCGGCATTCTCCTTGCAGTAGACTTGAGCGCAGACACTCATGCCGCCGGCAGACTGACCGCCGATGGTGATGTTCTCCGGATCGCCGCCGAAGGCTTCAATGTTCCGCTTCACCCAGCGGGTGCCGAACTGCTGATCCAGGTGACCGACGTTTGCGGGAGCATCGGGATTCTCCGCGGTGATCTCCGGATGGCACAGGAAACCGAAAGTGTTGACCCGGTAGTTGACGGTGACTACCACGATGCCCCGGCGGGCAATGCGTTCGCCGTCAAATTCCATCTCCGCGGTGTTGCCTTCCTTCAGTCCACCGCCGAAGTACCATACGAAAACCGGGAATTTTTCCTTGCCGGTCTTGGCAGGAGTCCAGATGTTCAGGTACAGGCAATCTTCACTCATGGGGATCTCAGGGTCCACGTTCCATTCCCGGGTGTACAGGTTGTCGGGATCCAGGCCGGGAGGCGTCTGCAGGGAAATAGGGGCAAACTCCTTGCACTCCCGAACCCCCACCCAGTTGTCCGCGCTCTGAGGGGCACGCCAGCGAAGCTCTCCTACCGGAGGCTTGGCAAAAGGCACGCCCTTGAAGGCGGTGATTCTGGGATCGGCAGCGGCAATGCCCCGCACCCAGCCGTTTTCCGTCTTAACTTCACGCAAAAAAACAGACATTCTGAGTCCTCCTTGTGTTTTTTTGAATCTATTTTGAAGTATATCATAGGGAAAAAACAGTGTCAACGAAATGTACCATACCAATTCTTTTTTGTAGGCTTGAACAATACTGATTTTTCACAGAGGAAATCCGAAAAAAGTTGTATGCTCTGTTCTTCTGGATATTCTTGGCAAATTCGGAAAAACCGTTTCATTTCGGGAAGATTCCCGCTGGGATAATTTGTATGGATAATCCGTTTGATTTCCATAAAACTACGGAATATTGCACAATACAGCAAGGGGAAACCAGTCCGCTTCTATCCATATTGCAGTATGACACGCCGAAATGGGCGGATCATGCGAAAGAGATCTCAAGGAGCCCGGACGGCCGCAGGGCGGGAGAGGATTTTTGATTCATTTCCGGACGGCTGATCGGTGAATTATAGACAAATTCTGCTGTGGCATAACAAATGTCGTGGGGTTTCATACGACAAAACGGGAAAGTTGTATTTTTTATGTCGTTTTTATCGCAATGAATGATACAACTTTTTGCTTTATTCAACAAATGAAAATGGATATTTTTGTGTCATTCAACAAAAACACAAGTCATCTATTGACAAACTATATGCAAATCGTTATTCTGTAACTATCAAGAAACGAAACGGCCCATCGTTCATTTGTATGTACCATAAAGAACGCAGAGGGATGGGTTGTCCATATGTTCTGTTTCACTGGGAGGGAAGAGCATGATTAAGGAAACAAGAGTGGAAAACGGCGTTGTCAGAGGTGTCTCTGCAGCGGATCCCCGGATCATTTCCTACAAAGGCATTCCCTTTGCAGCGCCTCCGGTGGGAGCGCTTCGCTGGAAGGCACCGCAGAAAGCGGCAGACTGGGAGGGTGTCCTGGATTGTACCCGGTTTGCTCCCATTTCCATGCAGTGCAAGCCCGGCACGGATCCCGACAACATCTACACAAGAGAGTGGAACGTGGATCCCGATATCCCCATGAGTGAGGATTGCCTGTACTTAAATGTCTGGACGCCCGCCAAAACCCCGGAGGAGCGGCTTCCCGTATTCGTGTGGTATTTCGGCGGCGGCCTGATGGAAGGCAACCCTGCCGAGATGGAATTCAACGGCGAGCGCATCGCCCGGCGGGGCATCGTGGTGGTCACCATCAACTATCGGCTTAACGTGTTCAGCCTTCTGGCCCATCCGGAGCTGACCGCAGAGGCACCCGAGGCTCCCACCAACTTCGGTTTGCTGGACCAGACCTTTGCAACAAAGTGGGTCAAGCGGAACATTGCTGCTTTTGGCGGCGATCCCGATAACATCACCATCGGTGGTCAGTCCGCCGGCGGCAGAAGCGTTCAGGTGCAGCTCACCTCTCCCCAGACCGAGGGCCTGTTCCAAAAGGCCATCATCATGAGCGGTATCCGCTGCGGCGGCTATCGGGGCATCAACACCCACGGACTGAACCGCACCATGGAGCAGGCAGAGGCCGACGGCGTGGATTTCTTCCGGTATGCGGGCATCGAAAGCCTGGCACAGGCCCGTCAGATAGATGCGTTCAAGCTGATGGATCTGTTCAAAGACTACGCAGGCATCGGCTCCGGCCTTGGTCCCGGTACAAAGATGTGGGCGCCTGTCATAGACGGTGTCATGCAGCTTGGACACTTCTCCGAGCAGATCATTCGGAACAAGCGGCACATGGTTCCGCTGATGATGAGCAATACCTCCTCGGAGGCCATCGTAAAGCCGGATGTTTCCTCCTTTGAAGAACTGGAGGCTATGGCAAAGGAAGCCTTTGGCGACAAGGCAGGCAAGTTCCTGGAAACCGTGAAGGCGGACACCCTGGAAAAGACCATCGAAAACGCTGCCTTCAGCCCCATGGAGCTGGGTATGCGGCTGTACTTCGAGTCCTCCAATGCGGCACACCCGGAAATCGATACCTGGGCCGCCGTGTTTGATCCTGAGATCCCCGGGTGGGACAACCCCGGCACCTTCCATTCCTCCGATCTCTGGTTCGTGTTCGAATCGCTGGCCTCCTGCTGGAGACCCTTCACCGGTAAGCATTACGACTTGGCAAGGCACATGTGCAACTATGTATCCAACTTCATCAAGACCGGCAATCCCAACGGCAACGATGCAGACGGCACGCCGATGCCCCTGTGGAAGCCCTACCGGGAATGCAAGGGTCAGATGCACTACGGAGATGTGTGCAGCCAGCTCGATGACGGCTCTGTGAAGCCGGTGACCAAGTTCCTGACGGAGTTCTATCTCAGTCAGTACTGATCGGAAGATCAGGATTCCATCGTATCAACGGCGAAAGCCTTGATAAATAAAACAAAACGCAAAAAAGGAGAAGCATTATGAAGAAAATTGCAGCACTCGTACTGGCAATCGTCCTGGTAATCGGCCTGGTTGCATGCGGCAGCAAGAAGCCTGCCGAAACCACTGCAGCCGGCGGTGAAAAGACCGAAGTCAAGACCTACAAGTTCGGCGTCATTTACACCGCGAACAACTACTTCTGGGACAAGGTCGGCGACGGCGCTAAGGCAAAGGCCGAAGAGCTGAACGCTACCGGTAAGTACAACATCTCCATCTACGCCTCCGGCCCGCAGACCACCGGTGCCGCCGGTCAGATCCAGCTCCTGGAAGACATGATCTCCCAGAAGTACTCCGGTGTCATCATCTCCGCATCTGACACCACCGCTCTGGCTCCCACCGTCGACAAGGCTGTGGACGCCGGTATCCCCGTTATCTGCATGGACACCGAGATGCCCGACAGCAAGCGCCTGTGCTTCGTCGGCACCGACAACTACAACTTCGGCCGTGACTGCGCCCGTGAGCTGGCCCGCGTTCTGAACGGCAAGGGCAATGTGCTGGTGCAGTACCTGGATCCCGCAATGCTCTCCATGGCAGAAAGATCCAGAGGCTTCAGAGAGACCATCGAGAAGGAATTCCCCGACATGAAGATCCTGTTCGAGCAGGCTGACACCGGCGGAGACATGACTGCCATCGCTGCCAACCTGGAGACCATGGTCATCAAGTACAAGGACGAGTTCGACGGCTACTGCATGCTGTACGCCGGCGGTGAGCAGGCCATCAACGTATGGAAGGCTCAGGGCTGGACCTGTGAAGACAAGGCCATGGTCCTGTCCGACGACCTGGATGCCATCATCCTGGGCATTAAGGACGGCACCTGCAACTCCTCCGTGGTGCAGAACCAGTTCAACTGGGGCTACGAAGGCGTCCGCATTCTGGTGGAGTACCTGGCTGAAGGCATCACTCCTCCCGCATTCGTGGAGACCGTCTGCTACGCCTGCACCAAGGATCTGGCCGAGCAGAACTATCCCAATGTGAAGCCTGCCAACTAATCACTGCAAAAGCAAAAACTGCTGACTAAACTAAATTACCATGAATTGATGGTTTGGTGTTTCTGAAATGCTGCCCCATCTGGGGCAGCATTTTTCAATCACACCAAATCCCGGAATCTGCGAGGGAGATATCGGATTATGAAAAAGAAATTCAACTTCTTTACTTGGCTGCTGGATAAAAGAGAGATCGCACTGACTCTGCTTATCCTGATTATGGCTGTTATTATGTCCTTTACTACGGACACCTTCTTCTCGAAGGAAAACATCTTCAACATCTTCAAGCAGGCTGCCATCACTGTGGTGCTTGCCTGCGGTCTGACCTTTATCATCTCCGGCGGCGGCATTGACCTGTCCGTTGCCAACAACATGTGCCTGTCCTCTGTTCTCCTCTGCATTGTTTACAATGCAACCGGCAGCAGCCTGCTTGCTCTGCTGACCGGTATCGGCGTCTCTGCTGTGGTCGGCGCCATGAACGGTGTCATGATTACCAAACTCGGACTTCCCCCATTCATTGTCACAATGGGTGTTTCAAATATCTGCACCGGCCTTGCGCTGGTGGTTACCAAGGGCTATCCCATCAACTTCAGCAACAAGTCCCTGATGTTCACCATTGGCCAGACCAGCCTGGGCCCCATTCCCTACCTGATCCTGCTGATCCCCCTCTTCGCCCTGGGCGGCCAGTTCCTGCTCCGTAAGACCGTCCTCGGCAACCGGCTGCAGGCCTGCGGCGGCAACCCTGTTGCTGCTTCCCTGTCCGGTCTGAACGTTTCCAACCTGAAGATCCTGACCTACACCATCGGCGGTATCTTTGCAGGCTGCGCAGGCTTTTTGCTGGCAGGCCGTCTGAACTCCGGTAACCCCAGCGCTGCCGGTACCCTGGGCATGGACGCCATCTGTGCAACCGTCGTCGGCGGTACTTCCATGATGGGCGGCGGCGGCACCGTTATTGGTTCCATGGTCGGCGCTGTGCTGATGCAGCTCATCAAGAACGCTCTGATCCAGTACGAAGTCAGCATGTACTGGCAGACCACCGTTATCGGCATCGTGCTGATCTGCGTGTGCGCACTTGACCTTGTCAGCCGTAAAGCCGGTGAAAAGGGCCTGAAGTAAGGCTTCGGGAATCCAGTGGGAGGTTGCAAGATTATGAGCGAATATGTATTGGAAATGAAGAACATCAGCAAGGTGTTCCCCGGCGTCAAGGCCCTGGATCAGGTTTCCTTTAACCTGAAGGCGGGCGAGATTCACTGCCTCATCGGTGAGAACGGCGCAGGTAAGAGCACGCTGATCAAGTGCCTCGGCGGCCAGCATACTCCCAGCGAAGGTGAAATTTACATCAACGGCAAAAAAGTCGATATTGTGAACGCTAAGGTTTCCAGAGAGAATGGCATCGGTGTCATTTATCAGGAGTTTAATCTGGTTCCGCTATTTACCATCGCTGAGAACATCTACCTGGGCCGTGAGTATAAGAAAAACGGCTTGATCGACCGGGCAGGGATGTTCCGTGATGCGGATGAGATCCTGAAGTCCCTCGGTCAGGAGCATATTTCTTCCAAGACCAGAGTCTACGAGCTGTCCACTTCTCAGCAGCAGATGATTGAGATCAGTAAGGCAGTTTCCACCAACTCCAAGATCATCGTGTTTGACGAGCCGACAGCCGTTTTGACCCAGAAAGAGACCGAGCTCCTCTTCAAGATCATCGCCCAGCTGAAGGCCCAGGGTGTGGGTATCATCTACATTACGCACCGTCTGGACGAAGTTCTGGAGCTGGCAGACCGGATCACCGGTCTGAGAGACGGCAAGATCACCAGCACTGTCGACAATGGCCCCGACGTCACCAAGGATGACCTGGTTGCCATGATGGTCGGCCGTAAGCTGGAAGCCTACTATCCCCAGCGTGTGGTCACTCCTTCCGAGGAAGTGGTTTTCGAGGCAAAGAATTTCTCCCTGAAGGGCACCTTCAGCGACGTGAACATGAAGCTGCACAAGGGCGAGATCCTGGGCATCTGCGGCCTGGTTGGCGCCGGCCGTACCGAGACCATGAAATCCATCTTCGGTGTGCTGCCCCATGACTCCGGAGAGGTGTATGTGGACGGCAAGAAGGTGGAGCATATCAGCCCCCATGAGCTGATCAAGCACGGCATGGTGCTCCTGCCTGAGGACAGAAAGAACGAAGGCCTGAGCCTGATGCAGACTGCTGCCATCAACCTGTGCATTCCCAACTATGACCAGATCAGCAAAAACGGTCTGGTGAATTCCAAGATGCGTTCGGAGTTTATTGACAAGTACTTCAATATGCTGATGGTGAAGCCTGCATTGCCGGGACGTCTCGCCGTGAACTTCAGCGGCGGCAACCAGCAGAAGATCATCATTGCCAAGTGGCTGGCCAGAAATCCTCACATCCTCGTGATGGACGAGCCTACCAGAGGCATTGACGTCAACGCAAAGGCTGAAATCTACAACATCATGAACGACCTGACGCATCAGGGTATGAGTATTGTGATGGTTTCTTCCGAAATGGCAGAGCTGATGGGCGTCTGTGACCGGATTATGGTTATGTACGAAGGCAAGTTTGTGGACGAATTCACCAGAGATGAGTTCGACGAGCAGAACCTTGCCAAGGCACAGTCCGGCATCGTGGTTCACACCGCATGATTTCAACGGAATGATTGCAAACACCCCCGGCATGGCAGAAATCCCGTGCAGGGGGTGTTCTTCCATTTATAGTACGATCGAAGGAGGATCAATCCAATGCTGAGAGTGACGAGAACTGAAAATGGCCTTGTGAAGGGGCTGGTTGGCACCAATGCGAGAATCACTGCCTTCAAGGGCATTCCTTATGCTGCGCCTCCTGTAGGGGAGCTGAGATGGCGTCCTCCACAGCCTGCCGCGAACTGGGATGGAGTCCGGGAGTGCTTTGAATTCGGCCCCATCTGCTATCAGAAAACACCGGGTAAGGATCCCAATGCCTTCTATTCCAAGGAATGGCATGTGGATCCGGAAGTGCCCAATTCCGAGGACGGCCTCTACCTGAACATCTGGACATCCGCCAAGACCGGAACGGAGAAAATGCCCGTGATGGTCTGGATCCACGGCGGCGGAATGCAGGAAGGCTATTCCTATGAGATGGAGTTTGACGGGGAAGAATTTGCATCCCGGGGCGTGGTGCTGGTGTCCGTGGGCTATCGTCTGAATCTGTTCGGATTCCTGGCAACGCCGGAGCTTACGGCGGAAAACCCGGAAGCACCTACCAATTTTGCGCTGCTGGACCAGGCGGCTGCAATCAAATGGGTCAAGCGGAACATCGCCAATTTCGGCGGCGATCCTGACAACATTACCATCTTTGGCCAGTCCGGAGGCGGCGATGCGGTGCAGTTCCAGATCGTTTCTCCCCAGACCGAGGGCGATTTCCAGCGGGCCATCATTCAGTCTGCCGGTTCCCGGATGCTGAAGTACCCACCTCAGCCCTATTTCCTTTCCACGGGCGATTCCATGGAGAATGCCTACGCCCTCAGCGCCCGGCTCTTTGAGATGTGCGGCGTCAAGACCCTGGCGGAGGCTCGGAAGCTGAGCGCAGCCACGCTGCTGGAGAAGTACAACGAAATGCGCCGTCCCATGGTTCCTGTGCTGGACGGAAAATTCGTTACAATCCTGCCGCATGATGCATTCCCTGTTAACCGTTTCCACGATGTGAGCCTGATGGTCACGGCAACCTCTGACGAATTCTGTGCGGCTCCCACCGGCGATCCCCGGAAGTGGGTGGACGAGCACTTCCCGGACCGTGCCGATGACTACTGGAAGCTGGTGAAAGAAGCGGCCGGTTCGGACGACGAGGAAGCCCTGCGCAAGGCCGCCAGCTACTCCACCTTCAACGTGGCGAACCGGGTGACGGCTGAGGTGATGGCCCGTGCCGGTCGGACGGTGTATTTCTCCGAGTTTGGTCCCACCATCCCCGGCGATGATGCAGGAGCCTTCCATAGCTGTGATCTGTGGTTCGAGTTCAACACGTTGATGCGGTGCTGGCGTCCCTTTGATGGCCATCACTTTGACCTCGCCCGGAAGATGTGCAACTACTTTGCCAACTTCGCTGCAACCGGAGATCCCAACGGCAAGGACCGGGACGGCACGGAGATGCCCAAGTGGCTGCCCTATGCACCGGAGGACGGCAAAGCCATGCAATTCTTCGACACCGTTCAGATGGAAACCGTCACCGATCCCAGAATGGCGTTGATGCTGGATGAAAACAGGAAATATTGGGAAGAATTCGCTTCCCGGCAAAAGGAATCGGAATAACGGTTCCACGCCCCGGCCGGCAAAAAATGAGAAAGAAGTGATCCCTATGCAGCCCAAATACCAGGCAATCGCATCCGAGCTGAAAATACACATTCAGGCCGGAAAGTATAAGAACGTGAACATGCTGCCCACGGAGTATTTTCTGATGGACGAGTATCAGGTCAGCCGGCAGACCATC
>JAQXVF010000081.1 GCA_029224785.1 Bacillota bacterium | reverse complement strand
CCGGCCTGTATGTCATCGGTGACGGCAGCGGCATCACCCATTCCCTGTCCCACGCCTCCGCCAGCGGCATCCACGTGGCCCGCTGCATTGCAGGAGAAAACTGATTCCATAGCAAATCCCCCGAAGAATTCTTCGGGGGATGATTATTGGATTTGATTATCTCAGGAATCCCAGGGAACGGATGATGACAGGCTCCACTGCCTTGCCCTGGCAGATCTGGAAGAAGCAGACGATCTTCACCACATACAGCACCACCAGGAAAATCCCCCCGGCAATGGGCACCAGGATCGTCCAGCACAGCAGGGCGCTCAGGATACCCACCAGCACCGTGACTACGGTGAATTTCAGGGCCTGACGCACGTGAAAAGCCGTATAGGGGGAATTGCTGCTGGCCAGCAGCGCCATAATCACGCCCACCGTGCCCAGCAGGTAGCACAGCATGCAGATCACCTTGTTCTGGGAAATGTCCCGGGGCTCAAACTCCGCAGTGTGATCGTAAGGGTTGTACTCCGGCTGATAGGGAGGCTGGTATCCGCCCTGCCACTGGGGAGGCTGGTTCTGATAGGGGGGCTGATTTGGATTCTGATTGGGATTGGGATTCTCGTAATTCTGATCCATATGTGTTCTCCTTTTCTCTTTGAGATGGCGGCGGGGGCTCTATGCCTGTATTGTAGTCCTCCGGCCCTCCCCTGTCAAGTCTCCGGGTCACTTTTCTTTCACCGCACAGACCTGCTCCAGCGTCAGGCTGCGGCGATGACGAATCGGCACCCACTTCACCGGCTTAAACAGGGACACCACATAAATTGGGAAATACGTCATCATGAAAAGCGGAAAGGTAAAGGCATAACCGATTTTTCGAAGGGCAGAACAGCGGATCTTTTTCCACTCCGTCACCGTGGTCACAAATCCCAGGAAGAACAGGGTACCGTACATTCCCGCCAGGGTCTGGAGGAAGGGCAGGAGGAATGTCTCCGCCGGGATCCCGTTCCACAGGCCAATCACCGCCGCCGTCAGGTTCACTCCGCAGGACAGCAGGGTCAGAATCTGGGCCGGAAGAATGTTCATCATCATGTCATAGCAGGAAAAGCTGCCCCGGAGCATTCCGGACGCCAGCTCCCCGCCGTACCGCTGCAGCACCTGCAGGTACCCCTTGGACCAGCGCAGCCGCTGGTTCCAGGACTGGACAAACTCCGTAGGCTGCTCATCGTAGATCACGGCCTCGGGGCAATAGCCGATGCGGACTCCGTTGGTCACATTGCGGATGGAAAACTCGATATCCTCCGTCAGACAGAAGAACTTCCATCCGCCGCACTGCTCCAGCACCTGCCGGGAGAAGAAAAACCCGGTGCCGGATACAGCGCAGCTCGTCCCGCGCTTCATCCGGGGATCATTCAGATATCGGGCCTCCCGCAAAAACCACAGGCCATAGCCGGCGGAGATCCAGTTGTCACCGTAGTTTTTGGTGTTCCGGTAGCAGGTCACCACGCTGTAACCGTCGCAGTAGGTGCGGTTGATCTGGCGAACAAAGTCCGGATCCACCAGATTGTCCGCGTCAAACACCAGAAAGCCGTCATATTCCTGCTCCGCCGTCAGACAAACCCGGTCCAGCAGGAACTCCAGGGCGTAGCCCTTTCCCACCCGGTGGGTGTTGAACCGCTGCCACACCCGGGCGCCCCGGGAAGCCGCAATGGCGGCGGTATCGTCGGTGCAGTTGTCTGCCACCACATACAGGTCCAGCAGTTCCGCCGGGTAGTTCTGGGCACGGAGGCTGTCCAAAAGATTTCCAATGACAGCGGACTCATTCCGCGCAGCGATCAGCACTGCAAAGCGGTGGAGCGTCTCCGGGCCGTGAGGCTTTCGCTTCCGGAACCATGCCACGGGAATGTAATAAAACTGATAGGCATAGCACAAAAAGAATGCCGCTGCCACCAGCAAATTGAAGATTTTCAGTGCATCCATGCGGATCCCTCCTTTTCTGTCTGGTAATAGCATACCATTTGAAAAATGAAGATACCATTGCCCAAGCTATGAAGATTTTCTTAAGGATCCTCCGGACGCAGCAGCCCTCCGAACCTTGTCAGATCCGGAGGGTTCTTTCCCTGTTTCCTGCTCTCACGCGCACACGCATCAGCCCGTGGCTGGAACATCCGTACACCAGGTATCCACTGCCCCGCAGGGTCATCCGGATCTCCGAGCTGCCTTCGGGATACAGCTTTTTCATCTGGCAGCCGTCATCGGACAGGAATGCCACAAAAGAGATGAAATGCTCCTTGGTCATAGGATGGCGGAATGTGATCAACGTCTCGTCCTCCACCGGCTGAAGGGAAACCCGGTGCTCTTCATCCGGCTCCCTTCCCTGCATGGGAGTCAGCAGAACTCCGCAGCAGCTCACAAGGGCCTTTCCCATGGAGTGGATCACGTTTCCACAGATCGGACAGATGCAGAAGTGAGACCGCAGCATATTGCCTCCTCGGTTGCCGTTTTCCACGCGTTCCCCGTTCATCAGCTCAGGGACCGACACCCCCAGGGCGCTGGCCAGAGGCTCGATGAGGGAAAGATCCGGAAGGCCCTTTCCCGTCTCCCATTTGGACACGGCCTTGTCCGTCACATTCAGAATCCGGGCAAGGGTGCTCTGCGTATACCCTTTCTTCTCCCGGAGTCGCCGGATGGTCTCACCGGTGATGGATTGCTTCATTTTCTTTTCTCCTCTTCGTTTTTCCCTGATTATACACGCTCCCGATTCGGAAAACAACCTACGCACCGTAGAGTCACCCGCCGGAAACGGCAAAGAAATAACCCCCGACCGACTTCTTCCTTCGACCGGGGGTTATTTCTGTTCTTTGTCAGTTTGCAGTTTCACTTGTAACCATCCTTTCTGTTAAGTGGTTCTTACTTCTGCATCGGTAATCACCTCTTCTTGGCTATAGAATACCATAAGGAAACCCATAATGCAATTGCCGGAGCGCACAAGATTTTTTGGATTTTTTCATAGGATATTCCCATTGCCGAAAAAGAAAAATCATGCTATATTTAATATGTTGGGCGGCTTTCGGGCCGCCCAACGT
>JAQXVF010000080.1 GCA_029224785.1 Bacillota bacterium | reverse complement strand
TCTTGTTCTGAGCCGGGGTTTGTTTCTTGATCTCGTGAATGGAAGTTGCCTGCACAGTATTCATTCCTCAATTGTATCCGTCAGGACCTCCTGCTTTGCCGGAGGTTTTGACGGATATCCGGCTCCAAACGGAAGAAAATGCGGATTGTCCGCTTGACTGTCATTTCCGGATGATGTATGATAATATCAAACATTTGAACGAAAGGAGCAGGACGGCATGGATACCAACCGAATAAAAAAGACTGCAGAGTGGTTTTACAGCACGGTTTTCAAAGATGAGTCCATCCGTCCAAGACCCACCCAGCCTGCAGAACGGATCCCCTCTCTGATCCGTGCCGCCCGATCCCTGGAAAACACAGCCGGCAGCGGATGGCAGTCCCGGGAGTCGGTGTTTCTGAAGCAGGCAAAGCTGCTCGTTCATTACGAGGATGACTACGACTACCGCGACAGCGTTGTCCGCTATTACCCCACCTATCAGTCTCTCACCGATCCGGAGCTTCGGGGTTACTTCTCCTGGAGAACAAAGCTGCGCAAGGGTGATGTCTGCAAGACCTCCCTTTCCTATGCGTTCCTCTATATTTATGAACTGATCAATCAAATTGGGGTTTCAGATCCCATGGACGGATATCAGAAGCTGACGGATTTCCGGGATGCATACAGCCGGTTGGACAAGGGCATCCTCCCCTATCTGGACAGATGGATTCCGGATTACATGATCTACTATGGGATTGACGCGGCCTTGCTGCCGGAATCCAGACAGATAGCCTTCGACAGGAGCATTACCGTGCTGGAGCATATTCAGGATCAGCCTCCGGTAAAAGTGATGTATGCCATCCGGCAGCTTTCACCCAAATGGTTGGACCGCTCCCGGTTCTATGCAGAATTCCGGGAGGATTTCGAGGCAGTCACCGTCCGGGTGTTCCGTCGGGTTTCGGATCACTATGCATCCCGGTGCAAAAAGACCATGGTCGAGCAGTATTTCGGCCCCATCCGCCAGTACCAGGTGCAGCTCTTTGATACGGCTGTCTTTTGCGACCCCCTGAAAAAGCGAAACTGTGAATATGCTCTGGATGAACGGTGTATCTACCGCTGCAAAAACGGCTTTTGGTCAGTGACGAAGCACGCCTGCCCCCTGCGTCCCAATACCAAGCTCGGTGTCCTGCTGAAAACCATCGATGCGATCATGCGGGAGGAATACGCTTACGGTCACCCCGTCAGATGCGAAACGGATACCAAATGGATCCTGAAAATCATTCGGGAGGAAACCCAGGCGCTTCTGGCGGAAAAGAAAGCCGCGGAAGCCAGGAAGCTCCGTATAGACTACGCGCAGCTTGCAAAAATCCGCCGGGATGCCGCCATCACCCAGGAAAAGCTGACTGTGGAGGAAGAAGCGGAAGAAGAGCTTCCCGATATACCTGCCCAAGCAAAAGACGATCAGACACAGCCTGTTTTGCCTGCAGAACCTGTGACCGAAACGGATTGCCCCCTGGATCCGACAGAATATCGCCTGATGCAGTGCCTTCTCTATGGCGGGGACCTCCGCTGGGTTTCCCGGGAGGGCTATCTTCTGTCCGTTTTATTGGACAGCATCAATGATAAACTATATGATATCTTCCTGGACTCGGTTCTGGATGACACTCCTGAGCCGGTGGAGGACTATATCGACGATTTGAAAGAGATGATTTCGCCATGAAAATTCCCAGACGAATTGCCCAGACCCTGATCAACTCCCTGAAAGGCGGCGTAGTGCCCAGAGTGGGGCTGCCCTATATTACCGTGGGACGAAAAGCAGAAATCGACGCACTTTTGCACGATGTGGAGTTGATTGCCGAAGGCGGCGCTTCCTTCCGCTTCATCGTAGGCAAATACGGCAGCGGCAAGAGCTTTCTTCTGCAGACCATACGCAACTATGTGATGGCGAAAAACTTTGTTGTCGTGGATGCGGACCTTTCACCGGAGCGTCGTCTGCAGGGTATCCGGGGTCAGGGATTGGCCACCTATAAGGAACTGATCCGAAATATATCCACAAAAACCAAACCCGAGGGAGGCGCATTGTCGCTGATCCTGGACCGATGGATCAGCAATGTACAGCAGGAGGTGGTGGTATCTTCCGGACTGGGCATAACCGACCCTGGGCTGGCGCCTCTGGTGGAGAAAAAGATTTCCGCTGTGATCTATTCCCTCAATGAGATGGTTCATGGATTTGATTTTGCCCGGCTGCTGACACTCTATTACAAGTCCCACGTCAACGGAGATGACGAGACCAAGGCCAAAGTGCTCAAATGGTTCCGGGGGGAATACACAACCAAAACCGAGGCCCGGCAGGAACTGGGCGTCAACATCGTGATTACAGACGACGATTGGTATGAATATCTGAAAATCTTCGCCGCGTTTCTAAAGCAGGCGGGGTACGCCGGTATGCTGATCCTCATCGATGAGCTGGTGAATATCTACAAGATTCCCAATGCCATCACCCGGCAGTATAACTATGAGAAGATCCTGACCATGTACAATGATGCCATGCAGGGCAAGGCACAGCATTTGGGGTTTATTCTCTGCGGTACGCCTCAGTGTATGGAGGATCCCCGTCGGGGGGTTTACAGCTATGAGGCACTCCGTTCCCGTCTGGCAGAAGGCCACTTCTCCGGGGAGCATAAGGACCTGCTGTCCCCTGTCATTCGCCTCCAGCCTTTGACAAACGAGGAGATGCTGATCCTGATCGAAAAGCTGGCGGACATTCACGCGGGGCTGTATGAGTATTCCCAGATTGTGACAGAGCAGGATATGGTGGATTTCATCGAGATCGAGTTTGGCCGCATTGGTGCGGATACCCATATCACCCCCCGGGAAGTCATCCGGGATTTCATTGAGGTGCTGGACATTGTGTACCAGAATCCGGGCATTCATGTCCGCACCCTGTTGGGCAGTGATGCCTTCACGTATGCCCAAAACGCCGTCAAGGAAGAAGAAACAGACTCGAATTTTGCAGAATTTGAGCTGTAAGAGGGAATCAGATGAATGCGTTTGACCGTTATGCACCCTTTGTGCAGGAGTATATTTACCGAAATCACTGGGAGAATCTTCGTGCGATCCAGGTAGCGGCTGCGGATGCAATCTTCCACACGGATGAAAATGTGCTCCTGACAGCCTCCACAGCCTCCGGAAAGACGGAAGCGGCGTTTTTTCCGATCATCACTTTGTTTTCCGAGGACCCACCGGCATCCGTTGGCTGCATCTACATCGGCCCCCTGAAGGCTCTGATCAACGACCAGTTTTCCCGGCTTAACGACCTGTGCGCTGAGGCGGATATTCCGGTGTGGCACTGGCACGGAGATGTGGCACAGAGCCACAAAAGCAAGCTCATGAAGCATCCTTCAGGGATTTTGCAGATCACCCCGGAATCGTTGGAGGCCATGCTGCTGCATAAGCACTCCGCCATCCCGAAGCTCTTTGGAGATCTGCGGTTCGTGGTCATTGACGAGGTTCATTCCCTGCTCCGGGGAGATCGGGGCGGACAGACGCTGTGCCTCATGGAGCGGCTGAGCCGGCTGGCAGGTGTCAATCCCCGGCGGATTGGCCTGTCCGCCACCATGGGTGACCCGGAAAAGACCGGGGAATTCCTGTCCTTGGGCACCGGACGAAAAACCATCATTCCCAAATTCGAGTCCAAAGGCAGTCGATGGCGGCTGAGCATGGAGCATTTCTATGTAAAGGACGTGCAGGCCGCTGCGGACCGGACGGATATCGATGCGCTTCCCGTTTTGGAAGAAAAAACCGACGAAGCTCCTGTGAATGCAGACCCCGGTATCGGCTATATTTTCGAACACACCCGGGGGAAAAAATGCCTGGTGTTCGTCAACTCCCGGGAAGAATGCGAAACCGTCACCACAACACTGCGTCAGTACTGCGACTACAAGAAAGAGCCGGACCGGTTTCTGATCCACCACGGGAATCTTTCCACCGCCTATCGGCAGACGGCGGAGGCGGTCATGAAGGATGATTCCCAGTATATGACCACCGTGACCACTGCCACGCTGGAGCTGGGGATCGACATTGGTCGGCTGGAGCGGGCTTTTCAGATCGATGCCCCGTGGACGGTGTCCTCCTTCCTTCAGCGGATGGGCCGCACCGGACGGCGGGGGCAGCCGGCGGAGATGTGGTTTGTCATGCGGGAGGATGAACCGGAGGCCCGGGCCATGCTGCCCTCCACCATCCCCTGGAAGCTGCTGCAGGGCATCGCCCTGGTGCAGCTATACCTGGAGGATAAGTGGTGCGAGCCTCCCCGTTTGGACCGGCTTCCCTACAGTCTGCTGTACCACCAGACCATGTCCACCCTTTCCTCCTGCGGAGAAATGTCTCCTCGGGCACTGGCAGACCGGGTCCTGGGTCTGCATTACTTCCGCCGGATCACCCAGGAGGATTACAAGGTTCTTCTGCGTCATCTCCTCAAGACCGATCATATCCAGCAGACGGAACAAGGCGGTCTGATCGTAGGTCTTGCAGGAGAGCGGGTAGTCAATTCCTTCAAATTCTACGGAGTATTCCAGGAAAACGAGGAATACACTGTCCGCAGCGATGCCCAGGAGCTGGGTACCGTGGTGCTGCCTCCCCCCGTTGGGGAAAAACTTGCCATCGCAGGCCATGTCTGGCAGGTACTGGATGTGGATCACAAGCGGCATCTGGTGTACTGCGAGCTGGTCAAGGGCAGTATTCCCGCCTACTTTGGCCTGTGCCCCGGGGATCTGCACACCAGGATCCTGCAGCGGATGCGGCAGGTGCTGCGAGAGGAAACGCAATATCCTTACCTGATGAAGAATGCGGTTGCCCGGCTGGAGCAGGCACGGTACACGGCAGCCCACTCCGGCGCAGACGATGAAGTGCTCATCCAACTGGGGGGCAATCTGTGGTGCCTGCTTCCCTGGGTGGGAACCTATACATTCCTTGCTATGGAACGGTTTCTGAAAATCAAATGTGCAGACCGCCTGGGCTTGAAAAATTTTGATTCCGCCAGGCCCTACTATATGCAGTTTACCATGAAAGCGGACAGGGAGACGTTTTTTCATGTAGTGCAGGAAGAGATCCGAAAACCCATGGATCCTTTGGAGCTTGTATACCCCAAGGAACTGCCCCTGTTCGAAAAATACGACGAGTATCTTCCCGAGGAGCTGGTCAAAAAGGGATTTGCCTGTGGTGTGCTGGATCTGGACGGTCTGCGGGAAACCGTTCTGCAATGGAACGCTGGGAAAACCGCAGAATACAATGAACCCCCGGTCTGATTGACCGGGGGTCTCTTATGAAACGCTTATAGCGGATATTCACGGAAACACTTCGCAGTACGATAAAGATACACATATTTCAGGACAGAAACAACAAGCAATCCGATCATGGATGCCAACATGAGAAGCAGCCCGAGGAGCGGGATGATCCAGGACAGTACCACACTGCCCAGCAGACCGACATATGTTCCGATTCTCCACTTCCAAAGCTGCTCCCACTTTTGAGAGAGAATGCTGTCCGCATACGTCAGAACATCGGAATGGGCCATGCATTCCTGATACTCTGCTACCAGGTATACAACGACTGCAGGAAGTGTGAAAAGCATCGTCCAGAGAGATGACCCCTCTACATCGGACAGAAATGCCATCAGCAGGTATGGCACTGCCGTAACCAGATTGCATATTCCGGCAGTCCGGTAGGCACCGTCCGCCGGTGTCAGCTTTAAGAGGATCCATCCGTACACAGCGGCGCAGACAGCCTGCAGGATTTTTCCGGCCACATAGACTCCGGGTGCCCACGATAAAAAGTTTTCGTTGGCCAGAAGTCCTGCAACGGTGCAAGGAATCACAAGCCAGAACAGCACCCACACCCACTTGCCGAGGATCGGAACGATTCCGGCAACTGCCGCATTTCTCTGCTTCTCCGATTCGATCTTCCGGATCCGGAAATCCGGAATCCGGTCACGTCCTCTCAGGGTACCGCAGTTGCCCCGAAACGTACAGGATTCGCAGGTTTCGTGGCCCTTTCCGCGAACGCATTGGGCCAGTTCACAGTCCCCGCCATACTGTCTTCCGGGTCCGACTTTGCAGCCTGGGCATTGAAGAATCTCTTTTTTCGGACAACCCTCACAGGTTTTACCACAAAATGTTTCCGCCATGGTGCTGCTCCTTTCATAGTAGGTTTTCTGTATGCATTGTAACACAAAACACTTTGCGTTTCAATAGAAATCGCCCGGCTCAGAAATTCTGAGCCGGGCTCTGCCGGGGAGAAACAAAGAAGAGGTGGATATCGGACTTCTCAATGACCGGCCTGAACGCTCTTCAAATATGCTTCCCAACCGCCAATGCCGGATTGACGGTATTTTTCGAACTCTTCCGGATCCTCGTGTGCCCGCTTGGCAAGATCAGTGTACAGGCCATACTGATGCTCTTCGCAGCACTCCTGATAGGAAGGATCCGTTCCGGGATGACGAGGCAGCGGAACATCCTGCTCCACCAGAATGTCCTGCACCTTCCGGATATTCACATCACGGACGTTGACACCGTCCGATACGGCAACATGAGCAGCAATACCTGCAGCCTGGCCGGTGCCAATACACTGAGGAATCAGGTTCAACCAGTCAATGGCAACCTTATCCGCAGACAGATGACGACCGGGACAGAGCAGGTTTTCCACGCCCTTGGGGACAATGGCGCGATACGGGATCTCGATGGGGCCGCAGTCGTTGATCTGGCACACGGTGGAATGCCAAGCAATGACGTCATCAAACTTGGGTGCAAACGCAAAATCGTAGGGCGTCATGATGTACTCGCCCTGCAGTCGATAGCTGCAGCGAACGCCCGTCTGAGGGGCAATGTCGTACAGGTAAGCATCCTTGAAGGCAACCGGACAGACTTCCTTCATGTAGGCCAGAATCTCCCGGATGGTTACACGGGTATTCATTTCCGTCTCTGTCAGATCCTTGATGGATGCACAGTTGCGGTTGCTGTGGAAGTTGGTAACAATATGCACACCGTCCGGACCATGGGCCGAGCCGGCACCAATGCAACGATAGTTGCCCGCTACTCTGGAGATACCCTCCCGAAATGCTGCTGCGGCCTGGGGATGATTCTGCTTCCACTCGTTCAAAGCCCAGGAGTCCACGCCGCCGATCCGCCATGCCAGTGTGGTGACGCGTCCACGGGTCTTGGGGTCGGACAGAGCTTCAAACGGAGTACCGGTCTGACGGAACAGGTCTCCGTCGCCGGTTGCGTCGATGACAACTTTGGCAAGAACCGCTTGCCGGCCTTCCTTGCTCTCAAAGTAAACGCCTTTGCAGACATTACCGTCCATAATGGGCCGGGTGCCCCAGGAGTGATACATCACACGGATGGCGTCCTTATGCTCCATAAGCATCTTGTCCATTTCAATCTTCAGGTGCTCTCCGTCGAAGTACACACTGCGAACCAAACGCTTGGGCTGGCTTCTGCTGGTACAATCCATATAAGACTGCCAGCGGTGAATCAAAGCGGGATCCGTGCTGCCGATGTCATTCAAAGAAGGTCCGACCACACAATCCGGACCAACCTTCGACAGGCGGGTAAACCATTCTTCCTGAATTCCGCGGACAAAAGATTTGTTATACCAGGACAGATCCGGTACCATGAGCACCAGACCGCCGGTTACATCGCCGCCGGAATAACCATATCGTTCCATCAAAATGATGTTTTTCGCACCGGCACGTGCTGCGGCGATCGCTGCGCTGTGACCCGCGCTGCCGCTGCCGACAACCAGAATATCACAGGAATCGTATACGGGTATCTGCCGACCGGGTTCTTCACAGAATAATTCGCTCATTCTATCCCTCCTGAATCGTATTTGGGTGTAGAAGCATCCCAAGGAACAATTCTATTATAGGAGCACACCGGAAAAAAAGTAAAGCAGCGGTTTGCGACACCCGGAGTGAAAATAATTCACAGCTCATACAGGAGTTTCAGAAGAAAATTAGTTAAATTGACTATAGTCCATGCTTTTACAAAACTCTAAAAAAGCAGAGAAGCCCTTCTGACGGAGCGCCGAACGGTTCCAAACCAGATAGTTGCCGTATATTGCCGGAGGATTGATAGGAATACCGAGGATATCCCGATTATCATCCAGTGTACCCCGGATCTGGATGGAAGAAGCCATACCGCTTCGGACAATCTGCCCGGCAATCGCCAGCTGCGATGCCCGAAAAACCACGTTTGGTTCTTTTCCTTCCTGCAGAAACCGATATGTCACCTCCGCTTCCCGCTGGAGAGGCTTTTTTAGGAAAACCAATGGCTCTGTCAGAATATCCCGGATGGATACCTCCTCGGCTTTTGCAAGGGGGTGTGTCTTGTCCACGCAAAGCACAAGCTTTGTCTCATAGAGCAGCATGGAATCCAGGCGGTCTGTCATGCGCAGTTTTCCTTTTGCATCGGGAAATGAGGTGGAAAAAGTGGTGAAACAAGCATCCATTCTTCCGGAATCCAACATACTTTGTACTTTTGCATTTCCACCTTCAATGGGGATTAGCTGGATATCCGGGTACAGAGCGGTAAAGGCTCGATACAAATGGGGAAAAATCGTGATTCCGGTGGTGGGAGTGATGCCAATTCGGATACTGCAGTCTGCCGCATGAACCATATTGTGCATCATGGCCTCTGTTTCATCCATCAGGGATACGATTTCCATTCCTTTTTCCCGAAGCGTTTTTCCGAAAGGAGTCGGGACAAGTCCGTCCTGGGTGCGGAGAAACAAGGGAGTGCCCAAAGACATCTCCAATTCATGGACTGCCTTGGATATCGCGGAACGGGAAATAAACAGTTCCTGCGCGGCAGTGCTGAAACTGCCTGTTTCATATACTTTCAAAAAGTACAAGATTTGTGCAAATGTCATGCCGTCACATCCATTCTCTTTTTCGTTCGGAAAGTACCCCACATCAGAATTATCAGAGAGAGTCTTGTTATATTATACAATATTCAAAACAAATATACAAGAGTATTTCGTCGTTTTGCCGTTACTTGGAAATGGTTTTCTGGAACATATCCACATAATAATGCTTTTATTTTTATGAAAAAGTACTATTGAAAATCGACATTTTTTTCACTAAAATGATAATAGTGGTGGGTAGAAGCACCCGAAAGGAACATATGAGCAGCACAGCTCCTGGCCTTGCCGGCCCGGAGAGTTTTCCTGTGCCATTAAAATGAATAGGAGGAAATACTATGTCAGCGGAATTAGCCGGTAAAAAGAAATTGACCGCGTATCCGTTCATTTGCGCTCTCTCTGTGTTCCTGATGTTCGGCTTTGGATATATCGTAAAACCCTGGTCTACTGTTACGGATCTGGGTGTAAAAATCATCGGTGTCTATTTGGGCGTTCTTCTTATGCTCATTTGCACGAAAGAAATGCTCTGGCCGCCCATTCTGGGTATGTTTGCATTGGTTTGCCATGGCTACGGTTCTGCCTCTCAGATCCTGCAGAGCTGGATGGGAAATACCACGGTTGTGATGTTCCTGTTCATCCTGGCTCTTTGTGGAGCCTTGAAGGAATCCGGCGCTCCTGTCGTAATGGCAAACTTCCTGATCACCAGGAAGTTTACAAAAGGCCGTCCCGGAATTTTCCTGTTTATGCTCTTCCTGGCAGCTACGCTGCTGTCTATGCTGACATCCGGTACTGCAGCGATCCTGATGATGTATCAGGTTGCTGACGGACTGATGGATGCCTGCGGATATGACAAGGACAGCAACGAGCACCGTTTCATTCTTCTCGGCATTTACATCGCCAATATCGGCGCATATATGCTGCCGTTTAAGGGCGTTCATCTTGCAACCCTGGCAGTTGCGACCGGAATTATGAGCAGTTATGGCATTGAGTTCAACCCCATGCTTTACCTGGTTGCGTGCTGCTGCACCGTTGTCATATTCCTGATTCTGTATATCCTGATGATGAAGACCGTCTTCAAGTGCAACCTGAAGCCTCTGGCTGAAGTGGACACCTCGAAGATGAAGAGCGTCGGCGAAGCCGGCACAAAGCTCAACAGCCGTCAGGCTACCCTGTTTGGCGCATTCCTGCTGGGCATCCTGGTTCTTCTTCTTCCCATGTTCCTTCCCAAAACCGGCACCATCGCAAAGTTTCTTGCTCAGATTGGCACCGCTTGGCCCTGGGTCGTGATCTTCTGCCTGCTTTGCATTCCTCACATGAAGAACGGAAAGTCCTTCATCAACGGCGGTGCTCTGCTTCGGGATAACGCAATGTGGTCCACCGTTTGCATGATCGCCTGCATCTCCATGTGCGGTCAGGCCATCAGTAAGGATGACTTCGGCATCAAGCAGTGGCTGCTGGAGCTGTGCACCCCCATTCTGGGCAACATGAGCTTCTTCACCATGATTTTTGTGGTGGTTCTATTCTGCACCGTGCTGACGCAGTTCCTGAACGGCTCCCCCGTTGCCTACATTCTCAACACCCTTTGCATCCCGTTCGCCTGCATGATCCAGCAAAACGGCGGCGGCAGCGCCACGGCCGTGTGCTCTGCCATTGTGTTCTGCTGCTTCTTCGCATTCGTCACTCCCGCTGCCAGTTCCCTGGCTCCCCTGATTACCGGACATCAAAACATGACCACCAAATTCCTTTGGACCAAGGGCTGGATTTACACCGCTGTCTGGATTGTAGTGGCAACCGTGGTATTCAGTCTCATGGGTATCATCTTCTGATTTCCTGTCTGCCTAAGCAAAGGAGACGCCTACCTCGGGCGTCTCCTTTTTTGGGCCGCAGACGATTCTTCCCCGGGAGAAACCGCTTGAAGGGATTGCAAAGATATGATATACTCTTTCAGGGTGATTCGTATGATCGACTGGAAACAATACTTGGAAAGAGCAAAGGATCTGGGGTTTTCCGCTGCGGCGGTTATGAATGCAGCAGACCTTGTGATCGTACCGGAATACCGGAAATACTGCGAGGAGAATCTGTGCGGAAACTACAACAAGCTCCCTGCCTGTCCCCCTCAGAGCGGAACCGTGGAGGAAATGACGGCACATGTCCGATCCTGCCGTACTGCCCTGATCCTGCAGACGGAATTGACTTCTGAGGAAAACATGGATGCAGCATGCAGGAACGCAAAGCATCACCACAATGTTCTGACCGAAAAGCTACTGGATTGCATGAAGCAGGACGGAATCGATGAGATTCTGATGATGGGCGCCGGACCCTGGAAATGTCATAGCTGTATGTCTGCCTACTGCGTGGATGCACAGAAAATGGCAGACGCGGTTCATATGACCTGCTGGGCAGATGACGGCAAGATCCGCCTGTTCTCCCTTCTTCTGACACGCGAATAAGAGAGAAACCGATTTCCCGTCCGTTGGATGACGTGTACGGGCAGGACCATATGGGATATTTTTTCAGAAAAATGAAAAAAGGACTTGCTTTTTCCAGGAACCTGTGGTAGTATATTTGAGCGCGAGGAATGCGGCAGTAGCTCAGTTGGATAGAGTGACTGACTACGAATCAGTAGGTCGGGGGTTCGAGTCCCTTCTGCCGTACCAGCAGCTGGAAAGCGCAATGCTTTCTGGCTGCTTTTTTATTTGCCAGCGCGGCCGGGCGCATGCGAAGCAGCTTTTTTGCATGGTTGGACGCTTTTTTTCGCCGCGGCGGCGCATTGCGCACGCGGCGTAAGAAAATATGCTCAATTTTTCCTCGGCGGCGGTCAGGCCTTTGGTGCTTACTTCACAAACGGGGAAAAATCTGCTATAATCCATTGTGTGAGACACTAGACAGGAGGGACTTTCCATGTATCAACCCCTTGAACGCATTACGCCCGAGCAGGCGGGCATCTCCAGCCGCCAGGTGGAGCAGTGCCTGCGCTCGCTGATGCATGACAAAACCGAAATGCACGGCTTTATGGCCGCCCGCCACGGAAAGGTGTTTGCCGAGTGCTGGTGGCAGCCCTATGGGCCGCAGTTGGTTCACAGCAACCATTCGCTGGGCAAGAGCTACACTGCCACCGCCATCGGCATCCTCTGCACCCGGGGTCAGCTGGACCTGGACGAGCGCATCATCGACATCTTTGCCGACGAGATGCGCCAGTATCACG
Source organism: Bacillota bacterium (assembly GCA_029224785.1). GTDB lineage: Bacteria > Bacillota > Clostridia > Oscillospirales > Oscillospiraceae > Faecousia. Next base: position 4,077 of record JAQXVF010000080.1, on the reverse strand, counting down.
TGCAGCCCTATGACAAGCTGGAGCAGCTGACGGTGCGCCACGTGCTGAAAATGGCCACTGGCATGGAGCGCAACCCCATGCTCAACGACGACTGGATCGGCGAATTTCTCAAGCAGCCCATCGTCTACCAGCCCGGCGAACGCTTTCTTTACAACACCTCGGGCGCGTGCCTGCTGGGGGCCATTGTGGAAAAGAAGGCCGGCATGTCGCTGCACCGGTATCTGAGCGAAAACCTGTTTGACAAAATCGGTATCCGCGCCGACGAATTTGTCATGCTGCGCTTTAAAAACGGCTATTGTGCCGAGCCGGGCACCTTTTCCAAGACGGAGGACAACCTGCGCCTGGCCATGTTCTACCTGAACGATGGCCGCTGGAACGGCGAGCAGATCGTCTCGGACGCGTGGATGCACGAGGCCATGAGCCGCCAGATCTCCACCGAGGGCAACGGCGACTCGCCGGACTATTGCTCCGGCTATGGCTATCAGCTGTGGCTGAGCCGCATTCCGGGGGTCTATCGCTTTGACGGCGGTCAGGGCCAGTTTGGCATCATCTGGCCGGAAAAGGATCTGGTGGTGGCGCTGCATCAGGGCGGCCTCGGCCCGGACGGCCCGCAGATTACCCTCGACCGGGTGATGGACGGGCTGATGACGCTGGTGGCCGACGAGCCGCTGCCCGAGGACCCCGAGGCGCTGGCCTCGCTGTGCGCCTTCGAGCAGTCGCTGCGCGTGCCCGAGCAGGCGGCCAACACGCTGCCGGTGGATCCGGCTGTGTTTTCCGGCCGCTATGCGGTCACCGGCGGCGACGCCGACGCCGATCCGTGGATCTCGGTCTCGCCGGGGACGTATAACTTCTTCCGCGCCTTCTTTGAAAAGGACAAAAAGGCGGACTTTACCGACTTCACGTTGGAAATCGACGAGGAAAAATGTGTTTTCACTGCCGACGGCTATGCTGAATTTGTGGCCTGGTTCGACGGGAAATACCGCATGCACTACACCGACAACCCCCTGCCGCAGGTGGGCGACAACTGCTCGACCGCCCGTTATACTGACGCCAATACCCTGGAGATTACCATCAAGTGGATGCACTCCTGGTTTGAAAACGTCATCCGCTTTGAAAAGACGGACAGTGGCCTGGCGATTACCACCGTCAAGGACCGCCTGCAGGCCGGCCCGATGCGCTATTCCATCCATCACGCCGCTGCCGTGAAGCAGACGGTTTAACTCAACAATCAGAAAGGAACAGGTGAACACAATGGCAAAGTTTCAGCACATGGACGCATTCCTCAGCGACCTGATCCGGCAGCCCATCGGCCCGGCGGGCTGCGGCTGTGCCGTGGCCAAAAACGGCGAGATTCTCTATGAGAATTACTTTGGCTATGCCGACCTGGAGAAAAAGACGCCCATCACCGCCGAGAGCATCTACCGGCAGTATTCCGCCACCAAGGTGGTGGTCTGCACCGGCGCGATGATGCTCTTCGAGCGCGGCAAGTTCCTGCTCAACGACCCCATCTATGAATACTTCCCCGAGTGGAAGAACACCATGGTGGCCGAGACGCAGCCTGACGGCAGCTATGTCATCCGCCCGGCCAAGCGGCCCATCGAGGTGCGCGACTGCTTCTCCATGGCCATGGGCATCGGCTATGGCGGCGACGACTATACCCACCGCATGATGGCCCAGGTGCGCGGCGAGCTGGCCCAGACCGTGGGTGACTATACCCTGCGGCAGGACATCCACGCCATGAGCAAGGTGCCGGTCTGCTTTGACCCGGGTACGCATTGGCTCTATGGCTTTGGTCACGAGCTGGTGGCTGGCCTGATCGAGGTTACCTCCGGCATGAAGGTCAGCGAATTCCTGAAAAGAGAGATTTTCGAGCCGCTGGGCATGGACCACACCGGCTATCACTACTTTGGCGACCTGCGCGAGAAGATGGTCACCCCGTATGCCAACGACGGCAAGGGCAACCGTACCCCCACCCCCGCCATGTTTGACGACCGCTTTGAGCCGGAGGCCAAGTATGAGGCCGGCGGCGCGGGCCTGTTCTCCTCGGTGCGCGACTATATCAAGTTCTCGCAGATGCTGGCCTGCGGCGGCACCTATAAGGGCGAATACATCATGGGCCGCAAGACCATTGACCTGATGCGCGGCAATCAGCTCAACGAAACGCAGCTGCGCGACTTCCAGAACGACTATCTCGAGGGCTATGGCTACGGCCTGGGCGTGAGAACGCTGATCGATCCGGCCAAGGTGAGCAGCTCCTCGGTGGGCGAGTTCGGCTGGACGGGCTTTATGGGCACCTATGTGGCCATTGACCCCAGCGAGCAGGCCTCGGTCGTGTACATGCACAACATGGTGCCCAACCAGGAGAAGTTTGTCCACCACAGAGTGAGAAACATTGCCTTTGGCGCACTGAAATAAGAAGGAGGAACCATCATGCAGATCCCCGAACAGTTTTTGACCAACCAGGCCTTTCAGCACGACCTGATCGGCTTTGACGACCGCCTGCCTGTCCGCGCTGGGACACGCGAGGCGCCGGTTTCCATTCCCAAGGGCGCCGAGGTGCTGCCTGACGGCACCGTCAAGCTCAGCTTCTACGCGCCCAAGGCCAGCGAGGTCACGGCGACCAACTTTAAAAAGTCGGTCAGCCTGACCAAAGACGCCCAGGGCCTGTGGACCGGCGAGCTGAAATATGACGAGCCGGGCTTCAAGCAGCTGCAGTTTGCCGTGGACGGCAACCCGGTGCTCAACTATATGGCGCCCATCGGCTTTGGCAGCAGCCACCCGATCAACTATGTCGAGGTGCCCGACACCGACTGCGACTTTCTGCTGCTGAAGGACGTGCCCCACGGCAGCGTGACCCGCGAGTTCTTCCGCTCGAAAGTGACCGGCCAGTACGAGTCCTGCCTGGTGTACACGCCGCCCTGCTACCACCAGTCTACGCGGTCGTATCCGGTACTGTATTTGCAGCATGGCGGCGGCGAGAACGAGAACAGCTGGATCTTCCAGGGCAAGACCAACTTCATCATGGACAATCTGCTGGCCGAGGGCAAGGCCGAGCCGTGCCTGATCGTCATGTGCTGCGGCATGGTGCAGGTCCCGGATGAGAACGGCGTGCGCCATGTGGACTATGACCGCTTCAACGAGATGCTGGTGGACGAGGTGATCCCCTTCATCGAGGGCCGCTATCGCGTTGCCGGCGGCAAGTGGAACCGCGCCTATGCGGGCCTGTCCATGGGCTCGCTGGAGTGCGGCCAGCTGATTCTGCACAACTTTGACGTGTTTGGCGCGGCGGGCCTGTTTACCGGCTTCCTCTATCCGTCCAAGCCGGTGGAAGACTTTGACCCCGCGCCCTTCCAGGATGCCGAGAAGTTCAACAGCGCGTATAAGGTCTTTTTCCGCGCCATGGGCGACCAGGAAACCTCCATCCCGCTGTTTGCCCACGAGCGCAAGCTCTGCCAGCAGTATGGCATCCACACCGTGGAAAAGATCTATCCGGGCGAGCACGAATGGCGTGTGTGGCGCAATGCCCTGCACGACTTCCTGCAGCTGATTTTCAAATAATTCAGCAAAATGAGAATATCCGCCCCGCTGCCAACGGCAGCGGGGCGGGTTCCTGTTTTACGGCTTGTTACCGCCCCAGCACGCCGGACAGAAACTGCCGGGTGCGCGGGTTCTGCGGTTGACTGAAGATCTGTTCCGGCGCGCCTTCCTCGGCAATGACGCCGTCGGCCATAAACAGCGTCCGATCAGAGGCGTCGCGGGCAAAGCTCATCTCGTGGGTGACCACCAGCATGGTCATGCCATCGTCCGCCAGCTGCCGCATGACCGAAAGCACCTCGCCCGTCAGCTCCGGGTCCAGGGCGGAGGTAGGCTCGTCGAAGAAGAGTATCTTTGGGTGCATGGCCAGCGCCCGGGCAATGGACACGCGCTGTTGCTGTCCGCCGGAAAGCTCGCAGGGATAGGCCCCGGCCTTGTCCGCCAGGCCCATCTTCTGCAGCAGGGCGCGGGCCGCGTCCTCGGCCTCGGCCCGGCTGCGCCCGGCCACGCGCACCGGCGCGTCGGTCAGGTTGCGCAGCACGG
>JAQXVF010000079.1 GCA_029224785.1 Bacillota bacterium | reverse complement strand
CCATGCAGGTGTTTGAGAAGAGCGGCGTTACCATCTGGGAGTGCCGTAACTGCGGACATATCGTAGTAGGAACCAAGGCTCCTGAGATCTGCCCTGTCTGCAAGCATCCTCAGGCATTCTTCGAAGTGCGTGCGGAAAATTACTAACGCACCTTTGATTTCTTCTATGGTGAATATGATATAGACACGGCCTTCCTCGTCCAGCCAACCGTTCCGGGCTGAGAGGTTCATGCGGTCAAGCAGAATAGGGCTGGACGGGAAGCCATATAACCGTTTTGAAAAGCCATCGTTTGATTTGTTTTCTATATAAAGCATAAACACCCGAGATCACAACGATCTCGGGTGTTTTGGCGCGCCCGGCGCGATTCGAACACCCGACCTACCGCTTAGGAGGCCTGACCTATCCCCTTGAAGGGGTCTGCAATATCCGTTTCTTGCATAAAATCCATATTTTTCAGGGGTTTAAGGTCAAAACCAAGCTGTTTTTCGTAACTTTCGCAGATTTTACAGCAAGTCCTGAGCGCGTGGTACCATGCAGGGTGCCAAAAATGGCACCATTTATTCAAAACCGAACAAAGCTACTATTTAGAAGACGCGGCGCCCGCGTCTTTTTCTGTTTCTACGATCGAAATATCGGTGAAGTCGTTTTCGGACGGAGCGCACCTGCGAAGATACTCGTGGCCACCATCTACCGAGCAGGCACCACAGCTGCAGGTCACAAACTGGTGTGTACCCGTCGATTCAATTTTATCGCCGCAACGATTGCAGCGAATAGCGTTCTTGATGATTACCATAGATAACCTCACAAGTGATAATTATTAGTTCCTATATTGTACCTTATTGGTCATAATAAATCAAGAATATTATTTCAAAATATCCGCTCGAAAGCAAATTTGCTATCAAAATTGAATTGACTGTTCTAAGCGTTTTGACTATAATAGATAATACAAAAATATCCGCTTTATTGAGCGATCAGATTGAATTTAGAGAGGACTGTGAGCTATGCACGATGTCCAATATTATAAGAGCATATTCGATAAATACGGCGGCATGATGCGTACCACGCAGCTTGCAGAGGAAAAGATATTCTATCCGCAACGTGAAAAGCTGATCGCAGACGGTTACGTGGAAAAAATCCGCAGAGGCTATTATCAGTGGATCGATCCGGACGATTTCAGCGAAGTGAGAACTGTGATTCACCTGTTTCCTGATGCCATACTCTGCATGGACACAGCGCTTCGTTATTACGGTTATAGCGATCGTACTCCAAGCAATTGGCATCTGGCAGTCAGCAAAGACTCCGGCAAATCCCGATTTAAAATTGACTATCCCTTCGTAAAACCGTATTACGTGGAGCCTGCCGTACTGGAGCTGGGGCTGATAACTGGAACCATGGACGGTCATGCCATTCGTATTTATGATAAGGAACGTCTCATTTGCGATTGCCTGCGCTATCGCAATAAGATGGACAAAGAGATATTCAACAAAGCAATTCGTAAATATATCACAGATCCGAAAAAGAGCATCCCAAAGCTGATGGAATATGCCGGACCTCTGCGTGTAAAGAAGCTGGCAAAAGATTTGATAGGCGTTTGGCTGTGATGTTCGAGATTGATAAATCCGATTCGAATCCCTTCGCATATGCCACGAAAGAAACCTCTTTTGCCTACCAAGACAAGAGAGGTTTTTTCATCCTTTTCGGGGCAAAATAGCCCTAAACACGGGAAAATACCACTAAAACAGGGGTTGGAACGGTCGATCAGACTGCACCAGCCCCTGTTTTTTGCTTTTCGGCGGTCAAACAGGCGCAATACTTTTCGCGTTTCTTTACAGAGCAAAGAAGCTGGCAAAACAGCACCCGACGGGATTTGAACTATAAAATAACCGACCACAGGAAGAATAAGTCACAAGCTGCGCAGAATTGGCGAGGTAAAATCTTGTGATTTGACAAAGAGCGTGCTATACTTTTGAATGTGTAATTATGACGTGTTCCGTGACAGCGGTTTTGCGACCGACAGCGTAGCAACCAACTTCGAGCAGATATTCGAGACATACAGCCCCAGCACAACAAGGAAGGTACTGTAAAATGAAACAAATGAACGTTGACAACTTCCGTATCCACGAAACGGAAGACGAAGTTGCAATCTCATATTATTATGGTCAAGACGAAAATGTTGTCGTTCCGGCAGAGATTCACGGCAAGCCGGTAACGTGCATCAAGGAATATGCGTTCTATGACCAACGCACACCTTTGCAGTTTGGATTCGGGCGGAAGTTCTGCGTTCCCATCAAAAGCGTATGCCTTCCCGACACTCTGAAACGAATGGAAGCCGCCTTTCGTGATTGTGATTTGTTGGAGGAAATTACAATTCCCGCAGGAGTCGAATATATCGACCCGGATTGCTTCCAATGCTGTTACAACTTGAAAGCTATTCATGTCAGCAGTCAAAATCCCTTCTTCTCAGAAAAAAACGGTATTCTATATTCCAAGGACGGTTCCATTCTGGTACGTTGCCCACAAAGCCACGGATGCGTCGATTCCTCTGTCCTTGATGGCGTAACGGAGATTGCCGATTCTGCATTTAATGCCTGCGTGAATCTTCACTCTATTTCCATCCCGAACACAGTGAAGGTAATCAACAGCAGTGCATTCTCAAACTGCCCTAACTTAACAGAAGTGTCGCTGCATCCTGATGTAGCATTGGAAGGTGCTGTACACTTTAGTTGCTGTAAAGCATTGAGAGAAATCGTTTTTATAATACCAAAGAAACCCTGCCGAGATATTGTTTTTATAAGTGCAGCACGCTGAAAGCTATCACTTTCCCCACGCCGATTAAGGTTATTGAGGTCGGTGCATTCGATGATTGCGGTGTGCAGCGTATTCGAATCCCCGAGAAGAATCAAAAGTTCCTTTCTAACTTGCCAAGCGATTTGATTGAAATCGAGATCCCGAAAACTGTCGGTATTGCAGCAATAAGAAACATTATTTCGGCAGCCGTTCATAGCAACAGCATGCCTCAACGGAAGCATGAAATACGCATCTTGGTTGAGTCCAAATCCAAAGCAGAAAAGTTCTGTGTTGAGAACGGCTATCCGTGTTCCTATATCTGCGATACGAAGAACCCGACTTCCTAAGTCACCGAAACGGAGACACAGTTATGAAATTCCAGTTTAAGATACAACAATACCAAACCGATGCGGTGAACAGCGTCGTAAACATCTTTGACGGCCAGCCCTTTCAAGAGCGGGTCAAGTATGTGCGCGACCTCGGCAAACAAGAGCCGAGGAATCAGCAGATTACCATGTTCGATCAGCCCGATGCTGCAGAAGATTATGCCGTTGGTTTTGAGAACGCCCGCCTGCAACTAACCTCCGAACAGCTCACTTTGAATGTACGGAATATGCAGGGGCGGAGGGGTTGTCAATCCCTCAGTCAGCTTCGCTGACAGCCGCCTGCGGGCGGCCCGGTCGCGGCTCTGACAGCCCACCGGGCTGTCATTCACTTCCGCGACTGCGCTTCGCTTACCCTTTACACAAGGGAGCCTTGGGCGCTCCCGTGCCAGTGCGAAACTTGAATTTGACGAGGTCTTGGCTCCCCCTTTGGGGGAGCTGGCACGGCCTTGGCCGTGACTGAGAGGGCCCTCTCCGCCCCCCTGCGCTTGCCTCTCCCAAAGGGAGAGGCAAGTGCCGCTGCCAGACAAATTCCAATTTGTCGAACAGAGCAGTCACACTACTTTTGCTTACTTTTACCTTGATTCTGCGACCTTTGGTCGCTCTTTCGCACGAAAAATGCTCCGGCTCATGCCGGAGCATTTTTTTGCAGAGGTGGCCTCGAAAAGGCGGCCCGTGCAAAGCGAGGGATCCATCGTGTCCGGGGACACTTTTTCAGCCCGCGAAAGGATTCCAAGCGCCAATGTTCCGAACAGGGAATCCCCCTTCTTGTCCGGGACAGAAGGGTGGGGGTTTCACACAGATTTTTGGAAAAAGCGCCTTACCCGCAAAGTCCTTCTTCCAACAGCCACCGGACAGAAGGAGCGCCGTCCGGAATCTCCAGCGTCCACGTTGCGTTGGGGCACTTCTCCTCCATGGAAGAAAGCAGCTGCCTCATCGGAAGGTTTCCCTCCCAAAGCTGGCTGTGGGAATCCCGGCTGCTGTGATTGTTGTGGATGTGAAAATGCTCGATCAGTTCCGCGCAGCTCTCCAGCCATTGCGCTGCGGGGATATGGGAATAGGCATTTACATGGCCTACATCCAGGCACATCCGAATCCGGGGGTCATGAACCTGTCTGACGATCTCCGCCAGCATCTCCGGCTCCTCTTCAAACACGTTTTCCAGGCAGAATACCATACCCTCCGGGATCTGGCTGACAAACTCCCGCCAGAACAGCACCGATTGCTCGGTGTACCAGATTGGAAAATAGATCCTGGGATTGTAGCCCCCGTGAGCGACGATCTTGGAAATGCCGTATCTGCCTGCGACCGCAATGACCTGCCGGAACCGTTCCGCCGTCACCTGGCGGACCTTGGGATCAATGGCGCAGGGAAACATCTCGCTGAAGGGCGCGTGGAGCACAAACCGCCTGGAGCACTTCATCTTCTCCCGGATGACCGGATCCGCCTGGGAAAACTCCGTATCCAGCAGCCAGGGCGTGCAAAACTCGGCGATCTCCAGCCCCAGACCATACTCTGCGGCTACCCGGTGGGCATTTTCATCTATGGTCGACAAATGGATCTTTTCTCTGTTCATGGGTTCTCCTCCCGGACATCCATCATACCGTATTTGGTCTTCAGCCGGTCCAGCTTGGAAAGCAGCGGCTTTCCAAACAGCAGCATGGTCAGAGCGCAGGCAATGGCATGGTTCAGATTGTAAGGAAAACCCGCTGCATACACCGCCAGCACGAACTTCCGGGTGATTTTGCTGCCGGTGGTGAACACGGTGCAGGTATCCAGCAGGGGCCCCACCGCCAGAAGAATGGTCAGAAAGCCGAAAACTGCCAGTACGATGGGATTCTGATGCTTTCTTCTGTGGAAAACCAGGCCGGCTGCAAAGCCGCCGAAGCCATAGGCCATCATCTGCCAGGGCGTCCAGGGTCCCTGACTGAAGAAGAAATTGCTGGCAAAGACGCTGATGGCGCCTGCCATGAAGCCCGCCTCCGGCCCGAAGGCAATGCCTGTAATCATGATGATGCCGGTAATCGGCTTAAAGCCGGGGATCATGACCACCACCCGGGATGCCACTGCCAGGGCACACATCACCGCAAGGGTCACCAGTTCCCGAGCCTGGGGCTTTCGGGTTTCAAAGGCCAGGAAGAAAGGGAGCATGGTCTCCATGATCATCAGCGTACTGGTGGCATAGTACCACCGCCCGGTCATCCGGGAACCCAGATACAACGTTCCGGGAATCAGCAGAAAGATCAGCACAAGATTGCATACTGTTGTTTTTTTCATTCTCTGTTCTCCGTGTTTCTGCGGTACAGGTCCACCACATCACCGGCTGTAACGGCATTTTGGAATACACACCGGCTCATGCGGTTTGCCGCTGTGGTGTAAAAGCTGTTCTGACCGAAGAAGCGGTGAGGTGTATCGGTGGTGAGGATCTGGCCGTCAAAGAACATACTGACCAGATCGGCATACTCTGCGCAGAACTCCACATCGTGGGATACCATGACAATGGTGATCCCGTCCTTTTTCAGTCTGTCCAGGATCGATGCAAACCGGATCTTGAAGAAGCCATCCAGCCCCTTGGTAGGCTCGTCCAGCAGCAGAAGCCTCGGCTCTGTCAGCAGCACCTTTGCCAGTGCAGCCCGCTGCTGTTCGCCGCCGGACAGATCGTAGGGATGGGCCTGAAGAAGGTTTTCCACCTGACACACGGCTGCGACGGACTGGACCTTATCTCTGTCGGAGCACATTTCCAGAAGCTCCTCCAAAACCGTTTTCTTCACAAACAGACTTTTGGGATCCTGAGGGAGCATTGCCAGGCAGTTCCGGAACAAGTCCCCTGCCCCATACTTTTTCACGGGCTTCCCGAAAACCTCCACACTGCCCCGGTAGGGCCTGCAGATGCCGCAGAGTGTTTTCAGCGTGGTGGATTTTCCGGCACCGTTTCCTCCCACAATCGCCAGAAGCTTCCCTTTCGGCACCGTAAGGCTGACGCCCCGCAGGACATCCGGCCCCTCTTTTTCGTACCGGAACCAGGCTTCCTTGACCTTCAGCACCGGATCTTCCGTTTTCTCCGTGGCTGGTTCAAAAGCAGGCTGGATGACGGTCAGAGGCCGGTTCTCTAAGGTTTTTGTCAGCCAGCTCCGCCCTTCCCGGACCGTCAGCGGGCAGTCCCCCTGAGCGCCCGAGCCATAGAACACCCGGACAGGGGTCGGCAGGGCCGCCAGCATCGGGCTGTTCTGTGCCCGCAGCATGGCACCCACCTTCCGGGGAGCATCATTGGCGGTAACCGCACCGTTTTCCATGACGATCACCCGGTCTGCACTGTGATACACATCCTCCAGCCGATGTTCCGTAATGAGAATGGTGGTGCCCAATTCGATATTGATCTTTCGCACCGTGTTCAGAAAGTCCGATGCGGCAATGGGATCCAACTGGCTGGTCGGCTCGTCCAGGATCAGCACCTCCGGCTGCATGGCCATGATGGAGGCCAGGTTCAGAAGCTGCTTCTGTCCGCCGGACAGGGTGGACACCTCCCGATGGAACCAGCTCTGGATGCCGAAATAGCTTGCCATCTCCGCCACCCGCAGGCGCATGATCTTCTGATCCACGCCCAGACTCTCCAGTCCGAAGGCCAGCTCATGCCAGACCTTGTCGGTGACGATCTGATCGTCCGGATCCTGCATGACAAAGCCGATTCCGGATGCCTGCTCCAAAGGAGTCACCTGTTCCAGCGGAGTTCCGTTGAACAGGATGGTCCCGCTTTTCCTGCCGTGAGGCGTCAGAACAGATTTCAGGTGACGCAGAAGCGTGGTTTTTCCGCTGCCGGACTGGCCGCACAGCACCACATACTCCCCTTTTTCGATGGTGAGGTCAATGTGATCCAAGGCGGGCCGGGAAGCGTTGGGATAGGAAAAGGTCAAATCCCGGATATGGAAATGTGCCATGCAATGGCCTCCTTTGCAGATAATACAGGTGGGATCATCAAAAACGCAGCATATGCCGCCAGTGCCAAGGTTGGGGAAGCAATGGAGAGGCTGGGAGTATACTCCGCCTGCGTGCCGCCGATCAGAAGCACACACGCCGCAAGCACAGCCATCAGCCCAATGAGGATCCCGTCCCGGAGCGTCATGCGGTAAATCTGAAAGCTGCTGCGCTTCGCTGCGCCATAGCCTCTTGCCCGCATGGAATCCGCAGTCACGATGCTCCCCTCCAGTGACCAATCCGTCAGAGCAGACAGAATATGGATTCCATCCCGGAGCTTCTCCCCATTGGAGCTCTGTGCTCCGGCTCCCTTGCCAATGGTTTTTCTGGCATCGCTGATCTGTCTGGCCTTTTTCATCAGGCTTGGGATCAGCCGCAGGACCATCACCAGCAGCATGGAAAGCGCCGGGATCAGACTTCCGAAAAGGCACACAAATTTGTCACTGGTCAGCACAATGCTGTAACAGCCGAACCACAGCATCATCACTACCAGCATCCCGCCAATCACCATGCCGTAGCACAATGCTTCCAGGGAATATGGCTTGCCGAATACCGTGAACAACACCGTTTGCCCATAGGTATTGAACAGGGGATTCACACCCGCCACCAGCAAGAACACCGGGATCAGACCCAGAATCAGCTTCCATCCCTTTTTCCCGCTGAGCAGCAGATAGTATCCGGCAGCACCGAGGAAGCCCACCAGCAGATACAGCGGGTGCCGAATCACCGCGGAAAACCCGATGGCGCCCAGGAAAAACAGGAAATTGGTCAGCGGGTGACATTTGGAAAACGCATCGGATCTCATAAAAGAAAAAGCCCCCTTTCGGGGACTGTGCACGGCAAAACGCCATGCCGGAACGCTCCGCATGGAAACGATTGCCATATCCTTGCACCGGACAGCCCCCAAGAGTCCTGCGCACGGGTCATAAGATCGTCTTCCGACTCTGGACGCCTTCATGTATGTCTCTTCTCAGCATCTGCCAATGAGATCACACGGCATAATGTCCACCTACGGCGGCTTGGTACCATTGGGGTTTCCCCATTCCATTGCTTATGACCGGAATACAATATGAAAATGCTTTGCCTGACAGGAATATACTACCACACTCAAAACCGTTTCGCAATCCTATTTTTTCATTGACAAAAGAAATGTAAAATGCTATTCTATGGATAAGTTCATACCTGTTTGAGTGCCCCTGGGTGTGGTTACAGCCCCACGGGACAATAGAGAATCGTGTGCGAATCACGGACGGTACCGCCACTGTATGTGCGGAGGTCTTATGCTTGGCGAAAGCCGGCCATTGGAACTATCTGAGAAGGCTGCATAAGACCGGAGATGCACAAGTCAGGAGACCTGCTCAAACTGTGTCTGCCCAGGTCTGCAAGTACGGATTCTGGCCGCTTTGATCGCAGAAATACGGCTGCGGCATTCCTATGGAATGCCGCGGTTTTCTATGTGATCGGAAAGCCCCGCCTGTGCCCTGTGGCAGAACCCAAACGGAATCCCCATAGCTCAGCTATGATGATTTCACGGCCTGCCCACATTGAGAAAAGATGCGCAGGCCGTGCCCCGGCAGCACCGTATCCGCCCCGGGGAAGATATCAAATCAAAGGAGTGTATGAAAATGAAAAAGCTGATTGTATGGATCCTGGCTGCCATGATGCTGCTGTCCCTGGCTGCCTGCGGCACCCAGGCTCCCGCCTCCACCACCGCCGCCACGGAGCCCTCCACCACCGCCGCCACGGAGCCCTCCACCACCGCCGCTCCGACGGAAACCACCCAGGCTCAGCCCGCCGGTGTTTCCTTCACCTTTACCGTGGTTGGCGCGGATGGCGCAGAAACGTCCTGGGAGCTCACCAGCGACGCAAAATCGGTAGGTGAAGCGCTGCTTGCCCAGGGCCTCATCGAGGGCGAGGACAGCCAGTATGGCCTCTATGTCACCACTGTCAACGGCATCACTGCCGACTGGGACAAGGATCAGACCTACTGGGCCTTCTACATCGACGGCGAGTACGCCATGACCGGAGTAGATGCCACCGAGATCACCGCCGGTGCGGTCTATTCCATGGTGCTGACCGGTCCTGAAAGCGGCGAGAGCACCGATTCCGAGGTAACGGTTCTGGGCGAGGGCGCCACCGTATTCCAGTTCTCCGTCACCGACATGGAAGGCACGGAAGCCAGGTATGAGATCCACACCGACAAGCAATTCGTCGGCGAAGCGCTGCTGGAGCTGGGCCTCATCGAAGGCGAGGACAGCCAGTACGGCCTGTACGTCACCACTGTCAACGGCATCACCGCCGATTGGGACAAGGACCAGACCTACTGGGCCTTCTACATCAACGGTGAGTACGCCATGACCGGTGTGGATGCCACCGAGATCACGGAAGGGGATTCCTATTCCTTCGTGCTGACCAAAGGCTAATCCACCATCATTCCATCATATATCCCCCATGCAGAAATCTGCATGGGGGATATTGTATGCCGGCAAAACGGCCTTATTCATATTCCACGGTCTTGTCCGCGCAGTCAAACTCCACGTTCAGATAACGGCAGGCTTCTTCCACCGCATCCCTGTACTTGCCGTAAACGCCGGCCATGTGGTGGATATAGGGTCCGTACATCAGCTTTTTCTCCCACTTGACCCAGTTGTCCGCCTCAAACCACACATACGCGCCCTGGGTGGCAGGACCGTCCACCCCACGGCCTTCGTCGGCAAACAGGTAGTATTTCCCCCTGGTGCCGTCAAAGCGCATCATGGTAATGTCTCCGGGCTTCAGCTCATGGAGCATCTGCCCATACTGTGATGCTCTGGGTCTGGCGCACCGGGACAACGAAGCCGGATACCGGCCGCAGTGCCACATCAGCTCCGCATTGTCGTTGAAGGGATGGCGAACCGTCACATCCGCAAAGAATACGGGACTGTCTCCTCTGGCGGCAGCCCTTGCAAGGGCCGCGGTCACGCAGCCGTTGATGTCGCATTCGCAGGAGACGGTGATGCCCATATCCTCCAGAATGCCGAATGCCATGCATCCCTGGATGCCGGTGATGGCCCGGGGAACATTCCAGCACTCACAGGCCACGGTGGTGCAGTCGTATTTTTCCACCAGGTCCAGAATGGTCAGGACAAAGGCGGCCATGTTGAACCGCTTATCCGGATCCAGGGCCGACAGGTCGAACCGCTCCTCGTATTGCCTGACGTTTCGCTCCACTTCCTCTTTCTGTTCCGCGCACACCTTCCGGAAGGCCTCCTCCAGCAGGGTGGTTTCCACGGTGGTAAGCTGGAACCCAAATTTCTCCATCATTTCGCTTTCGTTGACCTTTACGGAAAGGAACTGGCGGGGACGGCTGGAAAGCTGCAGGATATGCATATTCCGGAATGCCTTGACCACAGAGGCAGCCCTCAGGAACTTGTCGATTTCCCGCTCCAGAATCGGAGAATCCAGCCAGCAGTTTTCCGCATAGGTGAACTTCACCCCCCAGCGGAGCAGCGCCCGGGTGGAGGCGAACATTCCGCACTGGGTGTCACAGCTGCGGAAGCCCACATCGCTGTTCTTCTCTCCGTCCCGTGGACCCCAGATCAGTACCGGCACGTTCAGGGCCTTGCAGAGCCGTCCCACGGCCTCCTCCTGGCCGAAATTGGCGTGGAGCATCAGCAATGCATCGATTTTCTGTTCCCGAAAGTATGTAAGGGCAGTGTTCGTCTCCTCCGGTTCACAGATCAGCCCGCCGGGGAGGACCTTCTCCGCGTAGACCACCTTCACACCGGGCAGTCTGTCCAGGATCTCATGGATCCGGACCATCAGTTTTTCATTGTTTTTCAAGGCGTTTTCCACGCTGGGGAAACGGTCGCGCCTGGTAGACACAACCCCAAGGGTTATGCTGGAAAAATTGTACACTTCCTCTTCCTCCTGTTTTTTCTTTGCTCTTTCCGGAATCAGGAAAACCTGCTTCCGGCGGAAAAATCCATTTACTTTTCGGTCATCGTTTGATACACTATTGTCAGAATCCCCCTGCCCATGTACCTATCCAATACTGAATCAGGAGCGTGACGAGTATGTTAAGACAAGTAAAAGTGGAAAACGGTCTGCTGGAAGGTCTGCCTGCTGCAGATCCCAGAATCACCGCCTTCAAGGGAATTCCCTTTGCCGCGCCTCCCGTTGGGAAACTGCGCTGGAAAGCACCTCAGCCGGCAGAGAACTGGGAAGGCATCCGTAAAGCCTACACCTTCGGGCCTATCTCCATGCAGGAGATCCCCGGACAGGATCCCAAGGATCTGTACACCCGGGAATGGCACGTAGATCCCGCCATCCCCATGAGCGAGGACAGCCTGTACCTGAACGTCTGGACCCCTGCCAAGTCCGCCGACGAGAAGCTGCCCGTGATGGTATGGTTTTACGGCGGTGCCTTTAACTCCGGTTACACCGCGGAAATGGAGTTCGACGGGGAGCGGATTGCCCGGCGCGGAGTCATTTTGGTCTCTGTCGCATATCGTCTGAACGTGTTTGCCTGGTTTGCCCATCCGGAGCTGACCGCCGAGAATCCCGGCGGACCCGCAGGCAATTTCGGGTTCCTGGATCAGATGGCCGGACTGCAGTGGGTCCAGCGAAACATTGCCGCCTTCGGCGGAGACCCGGACAATGTGACCATCTTTGGCCAGTCTGCCGGCGGCGGCAGCGTCCTTGCCCATCTGGTCTCTCCCCTGACCGGGGGACTGTTCCACAAGGCCATTGTCATGTCCGCCGGCGGCATCCGTCCCGCCAACTCCCGGCCCAACAACACCCTTGCAGAAGCGGAAGCCATCGGCCTTCGCTTCCAGAAGTTCCTGGGCGCTGGTTCCCTTGCGGAAATGCGGGAGATCGACAGCGTGACCCTGCGGGATCGGTATCTGGAGTTTTCCAAACTGCCGGACACCCCCAGATTCCCCTTCACCCATTTCACCGACGGCTACTTCCTGGATCGTGACTGGACGGAGGCCATGCTGCAAAACAAGCGGCATATGGTCCCCATTCTGGCAGGCCATACCACCAATGACTTCCGCTGGCCGCCCATGGGCGTCCACGACCTGGATTCCCTGCAAGCCTACGCCCGGCGGGAATTCGGCGACAAGGCGGCACAGTTCCTTTCCATCGTGGATTTTGACTCAGGTGACTACGAGAAAGTCATGAAAAACGTGTGCTACCCCATCCAGGAGCTGGGCTCCGCCATCTGGGAGGAGAAAAATGCCCGGCTGGGCAATCCCCCCATTTACGGCTACACGTTTGACGCTGAGATGCCCGGAGATGACGCAGGAGCCTTCCACTCCTCCGACCTGTGGTTCGTTTTCGAGACATTGGCCAAGTGCTGGCGGCCCTTCACCGGGAAGCACTACGATCTTGCCCGCAGAATGTGCAACTACTGGACCAATTTCGCCAAGACCGGCGATCCCAACGGGCCGGATCAGGACGGGACTCCCATGCCCGTCTGGGAGCCGTACACCCTGGAAAAGCCCTATGAGATGTATCTGGGCGACACCGTCCATATGCGACAGGAGCAGGATCCCCTGATCCGTTTTCTTGTGGATTACGCCATCGACTGGCACGAAGAGCATCCTTATTGCTCGAAATAACTCTTGTATTTGGGCTGCGCATGAAAATGCGCAGCCCTTCTTGGTTTTTCGATTACAGTGCTGCTCTGTAAAGCTCCACGATCTCGTCTTTGGTCAGCGGCACATACGCCCTGGCCATTCCGGCGGCCGCCACCTGGGCCATGTCCTCCAGGTGCTTGTCATCCACACCCAGCTCGCCCAGGGTTCTGGGAATCCGGAGCTGACCGAACAGGAATTCCTCTGTCGCCTCAATGGCCTTGTTTGCAATTTCGAATTTGTCCAGCGTGGGATCGATGCCGAACACGTTCACGCCATACTGCACGAATTTGTCCACAGTCTTGTCGCTGAGGATCTTCCGGAACCAGTGGGGCATCAGGATTGCCAGGCCCTCGCCGTGGGTGATGTCATACCAGCCGCCGATGGGATGCTGCAGGCCGTGGAGGGTCCAGCCCTCGTTTCTGCCGCATCCGATCAGGCCGTTGATGGCCCAGGGAGAAGCCCACATCAGGTTGGATCTGGCCTCGTCGTTGTCCGGCTCGTCCATGGCCAGCTTTCCGTACTTGACGCAGGTCCGCAGGATGCTCTCCGCTACGCCATCCACAAAGTAGGTATCCTTTGCGGAGTCGAAATAGGTCTCAATGGTATGGGTGTAGATATCCGCCGTACCGGCAGCGGTCTGTCTGGCCGGGACAGTATAGGTGTAGGTGGGATCCAGGAAGGAGACCCGGGGAACCAGCGCAGGGCCGAACACGCCACTCTTTTCCTTGGTGGCAGGATTGGTGATAATGGCGCCGGCATCCATCTCCGAGCCGGTAGCAGCCAGGGTCAGCACCACAAACAGGGGAAGTGCCTTCGTCACGGGCAGATGCTTCTCCACCAAATCCCATGCCGGACCGTCATAAAATGCCGCGCCGCAGATCGCCTTGGCGCAGTCCACGCTGCTGCCGCCGCCGGCCGCGATGACAAAATCGATGCCGTGCTCTTTGCACAGGGCAGCGCCCTTTTCCACGGAGGTCACCCGGGGGTTGGGCTCCACGCCGGGCAGCTCATACCAGGTCACGCCCGCTTCCTTCAAAGAAGCGGTGACGGTATCATACACGCCGTTGCGCTTGATGCTGCTGCCGCCGTAGACGATCAGTCCGGTCTTTCCGTAGGCTGCCACCACGCTGCCAATCTCACCGGCAACTCCCTTGCCGAAACGAATCTGGGTAGGTACATGATATTGAAATTTCATAGCTGAACTTCTCCTTTACGTTTTATTCCAGGCTCCGGGCAAATGCCCGGAGGAAATAATACATGGAACGGGATCCGGCATCCACATATCCCAGGGACTTATCCGCCAGGTTTTTGGCTCTTCCTTTTTTGGCTACCATGTTTTTGGTGCTCTCGGAGCCTTCGTACGCCTTCTGTACCGCCGCATCCAGAGCGGCCTTCTCATCTTCGGTATCGGCCTGGTTCAGAGACTGGACGAAGGGATACAGGGCATCCACCATGGTGCAGTCCCCGGGCTGGGCGCCGCCCAGCTCCTGGACAGCCTTCAGGCCGCTGTCAAACATCTTCGCCAGGTCCTTGACCGTCAGTTCCGACTTATCCCCCACAGAGGTGGAAAAACCGATAAACATAGAGGCCAGGATGGGACCGATGGCTCCGCCAGCGGTATCTGCCAGACCCATTCCGGCAGAGAACAGCAGCTCGCCCATGGTTTTGGGATCGTCCTCGGCAATGGCCGCCTTGATCTTCTGATAGCCTTTTCTCACGGTGACGCCGTGATCCCCATCGCCTACAAACGAATCCAGCTCGCACAGCTCGATTTCCCGGGCAATGATGTCGTCCGCGGCTGCCAGAATGGCCTTTTTCAAATCTTCAAATTTCATGGCTGCCCCCTTATGCCTTGCCTGCAGACATACAGGTCTCGATCCAGTGGCGAACCACTTCCTTGCCTGCCGCCATGGCCGGATCCATGGACCGGCTATAGAAGGCGTGTCCCTGGGTCTTGTTCATGTCATCTCTCAGGGCGTCGCTGAAGTGGGTGGCAAAGTCCGTAGCCACATTCACCTTGGTAATGCCGCCCCGAATGGACTGCTGAACCATTTCCTGGGGCAGTCCGCTGCCGCCATGCATCACCAGCGGGATATCCAGAGCATTGTGGACTTCCTCCAGACGGTCGAAATGGATATGAGGATCCTCCACATAGAAGCCGTGCTGATTGCCGATTCCCACCGCCAGCATATCCACGTGGGTGCGCTCCACCAGCTCCACCGCATCCTTGGTCTGGACCAGGTAATTCTCCCGGTCTGCGTAGCCGCCTTCCAGGGTGACCACACCGTTTTTGATATGGCCCATCTCCGCCTCCACAGCCACTCCTCTGGCGTGGGCATACTCCACTACCTCCAGAGTCTTGCGGATGTTCTCCTCCAGGGGATCGGCGGAGGCATCGATCATCACGGAGTCAAAGCCTGCGTCAATGGCTTCCTTGCACAGTTCAATGCTGCGGGCGTGGTCAATGTGGGTGAAAACAGGAACGCCCACGTCCTCCGCATAGGACTGGATGAAGGACAGAAAATGCTTCGGCCGAAAGTGATTGAATACAATGCTCATCATGATGATGGGGGTCTTGTATTCCGCCGCAACATCGATCATGGTTTTGGCATCGTAGATCCCGAAAAAGTCAAAAGACGGGATGGCGTAGTGGTTCCTGTAGGCATCGCGCAGGATCTCCGTGAATTGATACTTTTTATTCATGTCATTCCCTCCTGTGAATCTCAGTCTTTGGGATAGATATCCGGCACCGGGGTGGCCATCCATTTTTTGATCTCCTCGTCCGGGTGGCCGATGGACACGATAAAGCCGCCCAGCTCCTGGGTGCCGGAATTGCGGGCTCTGTGGGAAATAATGTTGAGCTTCTTTTCTCCGGTCAGGTACTCGTACAGGTCTTTGTAGAAAATATCCAGTTCCATCCAGGTCATGCCGCCCAGGCCGCCCAGAGAGACCACGATGTCTTCTCCGGGGTCAATGGGCATATCGTCCAGAATGGTGTCGCACACCAGCCGGGCAAGCTCCCGGCTGCGCATCAGCTTTACCCGGTTGCCGCTGCTCTCGCCGTGGACGCCGATGCCCAGCTCGATCTCATCGTCAGGCATCGCCATAATGGGAAGACCGGAAACGGGATGGATGGCGCTGCGGATGCCCACACCGTAGGAGCGGTTGAGCACATTGCACTTCTCCGCCACCCGCAGGATCTCCTCCACGCTCTCTCCGCACTCCGCCATGATGGTCAGGGTGCTCAGACAGCCGCCGATTGCCCGGCGCTCCTTCTCCCGGCCCTTGGGGGCGGAGGCCACATCGTCGTACAGAATGTGCATATGGACGTCCATGCCCTTGGCCTTTGCAAGCTGCATACACAGCTTGGCGTTCAGCACATCACCGGCGTGATTGGTCACGTTCATGATAATGGGGCTGCCGTCGTCTATTTCACACAAGGCCCGGAACATCTGCCTGGCAGAGGGTGCCGCAAACACGTCGCCGACGGTCATGGCATCAAATCCGCCGGGCCTGCAGGGTATGCCCGGAGGGCCCTCATGTCCGGCACCGCCGCCCATAGTGACCTTTACCAGCCCCTTCGGTTTCCGGTACTTCTCTCTGCGCACGGTGATGTGAGAATTGGGAAGCAGCACCGAGTATTTGTCTGCGTCCGGAGACGCCAGCAGACGGTTGCCCGCCATGGCTTCCTCAACCACCGTGTCCAGGTCATTATAGATCTTTTTCACAATCATTTGGGGTCGCTCCTTTCGTGAAATCGGTCTCTATCGATTGCCGATAATATCATATCACAGATTTGTCTAAATATCTACTCTCTGAAAAATAGAATCTTCCGTAATACTTACCGAATTTTTCTCCCGAAATTAGTGCATTTGCCATAAAACACCCGTTCTTCCCCTTCTATATTGATACAATTTTTACAAAAATCAATCGCGAAGAATTTGTATTGCATTTCCATGCAAATAGAATCCATTTTCCGGAATTCATCGTAAAACGCCATATTTAAATACAATTTAAGTACAAATTATTTCTCCATTCCCGACGGATAATTTGTCCGTCCGGAGAAAAATGTCCCTGATTGCGGGATAATGCCGTTTCCTGTTTTCCGATGCTGCTGAGCTTTTCATGAAACATTAAGAAATTGAAGCTTGTTTCTTAAGCTCTTTCCGTGTATGCTATAGAAAAACACTGCAGGAGGCACCCCATGTACCAAATCCTTGTCTGCGACGACGAAAAAGACATTGTCAACGCACTGAAGATCTACCTGACCTCCGACGGATACTCCGTTCTGGAGGCCTGCAACGGCCTTCAGGCCCT
Source organism: Bacillota bacterium (assembly GCA_029224785.1). Lineage (GTDB taxonomy): Bacteria > Bacillota > Clostridia > Oscillospirales > Oscillospiraceae > Faecousia. The sequence goes on along the minus strand of JAQXVF010000079.1, from coordinate 14,990 downwards.
GGAGATTCTGAAAACGGAAACAGTCCACCTGATGCTCCTGGATATCATGATGCCCGGCATGGACGGCATCACCACCATGGCGAAAATGCGGGAATTTTCCAACATCCCCGTTATCTTTCTCTCCGCCAAAAGCGAGGATACCGACAAGATTCTGGGTCTGAACATCGGCGCAGACGATTACATCACCAAGCCCTTCAACCCGGTGGAGGTCCTGGCCCGGGTCCGCTCTCAGCTCCGCCGCTACACCCTGCTGGGGAGCATTTCCAAAAGCAGCGAGCTTGTGGTGGGCGGTCTGCGGCTGGACGATGAGGCCAAGCAGGTCACCCTGGACGGCGAGCCGGTGAATCTGACACCCAAGGAATACGACATCCTCAAATTCCTCATGTCCTCCCCCGGAAAGGTCTTTCCCCCGGCAGAAATCTACCGTCAGGTATGGGAGGAAACGCCCCTGAACGCCGACAATGTGCTGGCGGTCCACATCCGCCACATCCGCGGAAAAATCGAAATCGATCCCAATGAGCCACGCTATCTGAAGGTGGTGTGGGGCAAGGGATACAAAATGGAGGATGGTCGCAAATGAAACACGCTCTTTGGCTGAAGATTACTGTCTTTCTGCTGCTGCTCCTTTTCCTCTGCATCGCCCTTCTGTCCGGTGCGGCCCTCGCATCCAGCATGGTCGTCGGTCCTTCCGAATGGCTGAGGGAATTCACCTACAACGATATTTCGAATGATATCGGCCAGGCGTATTGGGATTGTGAGAATTCTCTGTACATTAGCCCGGATCGATGGCTTTCTGTGCTGGAGCAGCGCATGGAGCACTATGAGCCCAACAACACCAATTTCTGTTTTGAGATCCTGGATCCGGACGGCAACGTACTGTTTCAGTCTCCGAAGTATCCCACCGAGCTGTTGGCATCGCATTCCGAGTCATTCCGTCTGTACCATTCCGAAAGTACCGTTGACACGCTTTTGTTTTACGGAGAAAGCGAAGCGGAGTGCTGGGGACAGTATTACCAGTATTGCGAAAAAAACGAACTGAAACATCCGGATATCTTTGAGTCCGGCATCGACTTCGACGATCTGGCAGAACAGTATGTTCTGTCTGTTTCCTTTCCGTCAGATCCTGTGGATATTGTCATTCACGGCGGCATCCGCCAACCTCTGAAAGCCCGCGACCAATATATGTGGATGTACAATCTCTGCAATGCCATTTATTCACACTCCAAAATCCTTTTGTCCACGGTAATTTCCTCCGCCATCCTGGCTTTGGCGCTCTTCATCTATCTGATCTGTGCTGCCGGTCACAAGCAGGGCTGTGAAGAAATTTATGTTAACTGGTTCAACCGGATCCCACTGGATGTTTTCGCCGTGCTGACCCTGGGTGCCGCCCTGATTTGCGTTGGAATTGCCAGCGAGCTGTTATACTGCAACAACTCTGTCATATTTCTCCTCAGTATTGTGCTCCTGCCCCCGGCAGCCGCCATGATCCTGGTGTTCCTGCTCTCCTTTGCCGTCCGGGTCAAGGCGCAGAATGTGTTCCGCAACACCCTGTGCTTCCGTGCGGTCCGATTCCTCCGAAAGTGCCTGCGGTGGTGCTGCCGGGCAGTGAAGTCCGGGCTGATCCGCCTGTCCATCTCCTGGAAGGCTGCTCTGTTTTTCTGCCTGATAACCCTCGCAGAATGCTTCACCTGCATGATTTCCGAAAGTGCCATCGACTTTTTGTCTTTCTTCCTCCTTCCGGGAAAGCTGATCCTTTTGGGCATTCTCCTGTACTACGTTCCCAATCTGAAGAAGCTCCAGACCGCCGGTCAGGAGCTGGCCAAAGGAAACCTTGGCTATAAGGTCAACCTGTACCATATGCCCCCCTCCCTGAAACAGCACGCCGCCAACCTCAACAGCATCGGCTATGCCATGGAGCACGCCGTATCGGAGCAGACCAAGTCCGAACGCATGAAGGCAGAGCTGATCACCAACGTGTCCCACGATCTGAAAACACCGCTGACCTCCATCATCAACTATGTGGATCTGCTGAAAAGGGAACCGGTGGGAAGCGAAGCCGCTGCTTCCTATCTGGAAGTGCTGGACCGCCAGTCCGCGCGGCTGAAAAAACTGACGGTGGATCTGGTGGATGCCTCCAAGGCCTCCTCCGGGGCCATGCCGGTGGAGCTTTCCCCCACCGATGTGAATCTGGTGCTGAACCAGTCTCTGGCGGAATACTCCGAGAAGCTGGAAAGCGCCAATCTGATGCCGGTGCTTACGGAGGATGAAACCCTCCCGCAGATCATGGCAGACGGCAGGCTGCTGTGGCGGATCTTTGACAACCTTTTGGGAAATGCCTGCAAATACGCCATGCCCGGCACCCGGGTCTATATCTCCTCCTCTTTTGTGGACGAAAAAATCCATGTGTGCTTCAAAAACATCTCCCACAATCCGCTGAACATCAGTGCAGACGAGCTGATGGAGCGGTTCGTCCGGGGCGACAGTTCCCGCTCCACGGAGGGCAGCGGCCTGGGCCTGTCCATCGCCAAGAGCCTGGCAGAGCTTCAGGGGGGCACCCTCGCCCTCTCCATTGACGGAGACCTGTTCCGGGCTGACGTGATCCTCCCCTGCCCATAAAAATTGCCCCTCCGTTCGGAGGGGCTGTCTTCTTATCCGTTTCCGCGCAGTTCGATGATCTGGTCCCGGAGGACCGCTGCATACTCGTACTCCATCATCCGGGCCGCTTCCCGCATCTGCTTTTCCAGCCGGGCGATCTCCCGTTCCTTTTCCACCTTTGTCATCTTCACGCCGTTTTTCCCCCGGCGCTCCGCCGTGGGGGACGAAATTTCGATGAGATCCCGGACGGATTTGATGATGGTTTTGGGGACGATGCCGTGTTCTTCGTTGTACCGGTTCTGGATCTCCCGCCGCCGGGCTGTCTCGTCCATCGCCGCCTGCATGGAAGGCGTTACCGTGTCGGCATACATGATGACCTTGCCGTCCGCATTTCGTGCCGCACGGCCGATGGTCTGGATCAGGCTGGTCTCCGACCGGAGGAAGCCCTCCTTGTCGGCATCCAGAATGGCCACCAGGCTGACCTCCGGAAGGTCCAGACCCTCCCGCAGCAGGTTGATGCCCACCAGAACGTCAAATTTCGCCATACGCAGATCCCGGATGATCTCCATCCGCTCCATGGCGCCGATGTCGGAGTGCATATATCGCACCTTGATCCCTGCTTTTTGCAGGTAAGATGTCAGATCCTCCGCCATTTTCTTCGTCAGCGTGGTGACCAGGACACGTTCGTTCTTCGCCGTTCTCTCGTTGATCTGCCCGATCAGGTCGTCAATCTGGCCCTCGATGGGACGAACCTCCACCTGGGGATCCAGCAGCCCCGTGGGACGGATCACCTGCTCCACGATCTGACCGGAACGGGTGGCCTCATACTCCCCCGGAGTGGCAGAGACGTAGATCACCTGATGGATCTTTTTTTCGAACTCCCCAAAGGTCAGCGGCCGGTTATCGTAGGCCGAGGGCAGACGGAATCCGTAATTCACCAGGGCATCCTTCCGGCTCCGATCCCCTGCGTACATGGCCCGGCACTGGGGAAGCGTCACATGGCTCTCGTCAATAAACATCAGAAAGTCATCCGGGAAATAATCCAGCAGCGTGGTGGGTGGTGTGCCCGGTGCCCTGCCGGAGATGACCCGGGAATAGTTCTCAATTCCGCTGCAGAAGCCGATTTCCGTCATCATTTCTACATCATATGCCGTCCGCTGGGCGATACGCTGGGCCTCAATGAGTTTGTTTTCCTTCCGAAAATACTCCACCTGGGCATCACACTCCCGCTGGATCTCCTGAATTGCCCGCTGCATTTTCTCCCGGGAGGTGACGTAATGGCTGGCAGGATAGATGGCTACATGGTTGACATAACGCTCCACCATGCCGGATACCGCGTTGATCTCGGAGATTCGGTCCACCTCGTCACCGAAAAACTCCACCCGGATGGCCCGACCCGTCCAATAGGCCGGGTAGATCTCCAGGGTATCTCCCCGGACCCGGAACTTGTTCCGGGAGAAATCCAGGTCGTTGCGCTCGTAGCGGATCTCCGTCAGCTTCCGCAGGACCTGCTCCGGTGGATACTCCTGTCCCACCCGGAGAGAAACCACCATGCTTTTGTAGTCGATGGGGTCGCCCAGACCGTACAGGCAGCTGACGGAGGACACCACGATCACGTCCCGGCGCTCAAACAGGGCGGAGGTGGCGCTGTGGCGAAGCCGGTCGATCTCCTCGTTGACGGAGGAATCCTTTTCGATATAGGTATCCGTATGGGCAATGTATGCCTCCGGCTGATAGTAATCGTAGTAGGATACAAAATACTCCACCGCATTGTTGGGGAAGAACTCCCGGAACTCTGAGCAGAGCTGGGCAGCCAGGGTCTTGTTATGGGCCAGCACCAAGGTGGGCCGATTCAGCTTCTCAATAATGGATGCCATGGTGAAGGTCTTTCCGGAACCGGTGACACCCATCAGCGTCTGCTCGGAAAGACCCTGCCGGGCACCTTCCACCAGGCTGGCAATGGCCTCCGGCTGATCGCCGGAAGGCTTGTATTCCGAAATCAGTTGAAAATCCGCCATATTCCGCTCCTTTTCTTACGGATAATATTCTTCCGGGTGGAAGAATCCCGATTGGGTCATGGAAACGTAGTCATCCTCCGCCACCACCAGATGGTCCTGCAGACGGATCTCCACCGCCCGCAGAGCCTCCGCCACCTTTCGGGTAGCATACAGGTCGTCTGCCGATGGCACCGCAATGCCTGCCGGGTGGTTATGAGCCAGAATCACCGTGGTGGCATTGCACTGCAGCGCCGTTTCCACGATCTTCCGGATAGGCACCGCGGCGGAATTGACGCTTCCCTCCCCCAGTTTCTTGCAGGACAGCACCTTGCACTTGGCATCCAGGCACAGAAGGTACACCACTTCGTTATGAAGCCCGCAGAATCTGGGCAGGATATAGGCACCGCATTTGTCCAGGGTATCCAGACTTTGGGTGTTGGAGCCCCGGCTGACCAGGTAATACCGGGTTACAGAGGCGATCAGCGACAGAAAAACCGCTGTGTTCTCACTGACCCCGTCCACCTTCTGCAGCTCCTCCGGTGCTGCTTCCAGCACCTGGGGCAGGGAGCCGAACCGGTCCAGAAGCGCATGGGCAATGGGGTTGGTGTCCCTTCTGGGAATGGCATAAAACAGCAGAAGCTCCAGCACGTGCAGCTCGTCAAAATGATCCAGCCCCTCTTTCCGGAACCGGTCTTTCATTCTCTGTCTGTGTCCGTCGTGTATCGCCATTTTTTTCACCTCTTGTGCGGAATGCACTTGCTATTTTTTCGGAAGTTCGCTAAAATGAAGGTAACAGGGACCAGCACGGTCCCGGTAAGGAGGCCACCCAATGGATACGCCAAAAGACTACTCCCCTCTGCTGGACCGGATGCCTCATCCGGCCTTCTGTGTTCGGGACGGGGTCATCGCCTGCGTCAATCAGTCTGCAAAAAACCGAATGATCCAGGAAGGCAGCGAGATTCTGCCCATGCTTCTCACCGGTGCCGACCAGTACGCCTCTCTGACCGAGGGAATTCTCTGCCTGACGCTTCAGGCCGGAGATCTGCCATGCTGCGCTACGGTCATGCCATCGGGTCCGGACCGGATCTTCCTGCTGGAGGATACCCAGGCAGATCTGCAGCTTCAGGCCATGTCTCTGGCAGCCTTGCATCTCCGCAGCCCCATGACCGGTCTGGTCCAGTCCGCAGGAAAACTGTCTGCTCTGCTGGAAGAAAAGGGGGATTCCGAGGCTCTCAGCCAGCTATCCCGGATGAACCGGAGCCTGCACCAGATTCTTCGGATGGTCTCCAATATGTCCGATGCTGCCCGCTACGCCTCCTCCACGCTTTCTTCCCTGGAACTGATGGAAGCCGGAAGCCTTTTCGGAGAGATCTTCCAGAAGGTGTCTCTGCTGGCCTCCTCTGCCGGGTATCGGGTGCGCTTTTCCAACCTGGAAGCACCGGTGTATGCCCTGCTGGACAGTGAAAAACTGGAAAGAGCCGTGTACAATCTGCTGTCCAACGCTATGAAATACGCAGCCAGCGGCAGCGAAATCACGGCGCAGCTCAGTCGTCAGGGGGACAATCTGTTGTTTTCCGTGAAAAATGACGGGGATGCCATTGCGGACTCCATCCGTTCCGATCTGTTCTGCCGCTACTCCCGGGAGCCCTCCCTGGAAGACGGACGCAACGGCATCGGGTTGGGTATGGCCCTGGTGCGGATCGCTGCTGCGGTGCACAACGGCACCGTGCTGGCCACCCAGGACGGCCAATCCGTGTGCATCACCATGCGCCTGTCCCTTCAGCAGCCCTCCTCCGTCCGTGTCTCGTCCCCGGTCATACGGGTGGACTATGCCGGGGAGCTGAGTCACTGCCTCATCGAGCTTTCGGATGTGCTGCCGCCGGAACGGTACCTTCCGGGCAAACAAATCTGATGTTTCACCGGATCTGCATTGCAGATCCGGATTCTTATGCTTTCAAATGCTTTTTCAGGTACTGGCCGGTGTAGCTTTCCGGCACCTGAGCCACCTGCTCAGGGGTGCCGCATGCCACGATTTCACCGCCGCCGGTGCCGCCTTCCGGCCCCAGGTCGATGAGATAGTCCGCAGTTTTGATTACGTCCAGATTGTGTTCGATGACAAGCACCGTATTCCCCATATCCACCAGAAGCTGCAGCACCTCCAAAAGCCGGTGCACATCCGCAGCGTGGAGTCCCGTGGTAGGCTCGTCCAGCACATAGATGGTCCTGCCGGTGGAGGCTCTGGAAAGCTCCGTTGCCAGCTTGACCCGCTGAGCCTCGCCGCCGGAAAGGGTGGTGCTGGACTGACCCAGCTTCACATATCCCAGGCCCACATCCACCAACGTCTGGGCTTTCCTGCGGATCTTGGGAAGGTTGTCGAAAAAGCCCACCGCTTCCTCCGCCGTCATATCCAGCACCTGAGCAATGTTCTTCCCCTTGTATTGGACCTCCAGAGTCTCCCGGTTGTACCGCTGACCCCGGCAGACCTCACAGGGAACATACACATCCGCCAGAAAGTGCATTTCAATCTTCACCAGGCCATCGCCGCAGCAGGCCTCACAGCGGCCGCCCTTTACATTAAAGGAAAAGCGGCCGGAGTTGTAGCCCCGCATCTTGGCCTCTGCCGTAGAGGCAAAAAGGTCCCGGATATCGTTGAACAGGCCGGTGTAGGTGGCGGGATTGGACCGGGGCGTCCGCCCGATGGGGCTTTGGTCGATGTCAATGACCTTGTCCAGGTACTGAAGTCCCCGGACCTCGCGGCATTTGCCCGGGCGCATTTTCGCCCGGTTCAGCTTCACCGCCAGGGTTTTATTGATAATCTCCTCCACCAGGCTGGATTTCCCGGAGCCAGAAACACCGGTAACACAGGTCAGGGTGCCCAGAGGAATCTTCACATCAATCTCCCGCAGATTGTTTTCCGCCGCACCGAAAACCTCCAGGAAGTGGCCATTCCCCTCCCGTCTTGTCTCCGGGATGGGGATCTTCTTTTTCCCGGAGAGATACTGTCCCGTGACGGACTCCGGACATTCCATGATATCCTGCAGGGTGCCTGCCGCCACGATGCTGCCGCCGCTGCTGCCGGCCCCGGGGCCGACGTCCACGATATAGTCCGCCGCGCGCATAGTGTCTTCATCATGCTCCACCACGATCAGGGTATTCCCCAGATCCCGGAGTCGTTTCATAGTGGCGATGAGTTTGTCATTGTCCCGTTGGTGCAGGCCGATGGAAGGCTCGTCCAGAATATACAGTACCCCCATCAGGGAGGATCCGATCTGGGTTGCCAGCCGGATTCTCTGGCTCTCGCCGCCGGAAAGCGTCCCTGCCGCCCGGGACAGCGTCAGGTAGGAAAGTCCCACATCCGACAAAAACTGCAGCCGGGATACGATCTCCTTGACGATCTGCTGGGCTATGATGGCGGTATTGCCCGTCAGCTTCAGCTCCTTCATAAAAGCCAGTTCTTCCGCCACGCTCATTTTGCAGAAATCCATAATGCCGACACCACCCACAGTCACGGCCCGGGCCACATCGGAAAGCCGCTGCCCGTGGCAGGCGCTGCAGGGAGCGGAGGCCATGCATTCTTCCAACTCCCGGCGTACCGCGTCGGACTGGGTCTCCCGGTAACGGCGGGTGACATTGGGCACGATTCCCTCAAAAGGCTGCTCCAGAACGCCCATACCGTTGCCCCGGCTGTAGCTCATCTTCAGTTTTTCGTTTCCGGTCCCGTACAGAATAACGTGCAGAGCCTCCTTGCTCAGCTCCTTGATGGGTGCATTCAGGTCAAAATGATACTTCTTTGCAAGGGCATCAAAATACATCCGGAAAATGGAGTCCGTCCGGGCATTGCTCCACCCGGAAACCTGGATGGCACCCTCCAGAATGGATTTGTCCCGATCCGGAATGATCAGGTTGGGATCCGCCTCCAGTTGGAAGCCCAGGCCGGTGCAGGCCGGGCAGGCGCCCACCGGATTGTTGAAGGAGAACATTCTGGGCTCCAGCTCGCTGAGGCTGACGCCGCAGTCCTCACAGGCATAGTTCTGGGAAAAGCTCATGGTCTCGTTCCGGTCCGGGATCTCTACGGTCACCAGGCCGCCGGAGTGGCTGCAGGCCGTCTCCACGGAGTCCGCCAGTCTTCTGCGCTGTCCCTCCCGGATCACCAGCCGGTCCACCACCAGCTCGATGGTGTGCTTTTTGTTTTTCTCGCAGGGGATCTGCTCGTTCAGGTCGTAAAGGATCCCGTCCAGCCGCACGCGGGTAAAGCCGGACTTCCGGGCATCCTCGAATACCTTCGCCTGTTCTCCCTTTTTCCCGCGAACCACAGGAGAAAGGATCAAAAAACGGGTTCCTTCCGGCAGGGATGCGATACGGTCCACAATCTGATCCACCGTCTGGCGGCGAATCTCCTTTCCGCACTTGGGGCAGTGGGGCACACCGGCCCTGGCCCACAGCAGACGGAGGTAATCATAGATCTCCGTCACCGTCCCCACCGTGGACCGGGGATTCCGGGAGGTGGTTTTCTGATCGATGGAGATAGCCGGGGAAAGGCCGTCGATGGCATCCACATCCGGCTTGTCCATCTGGCCCAGAAACTGCCGGGCATAAGAGCTGAGGCTCTCCACATAGCGGCGCTGGCCCTCTGCATAGATTGTATCAAAGGCGAGGCTGGATTTCCCGGAGCCGGACAGTCCGGTGAACACCACCAGTTTGTCTCTCGGGATCTCCAGATTGACGTTTTTCAGGTTGTTTTCCCTTGCTCCCTGAATTCGGATTCTATCACTCATTGTATTTCTCCTACCATTTTTCTGTGATCATTATACCACCACATCCAAGTGAATACAAGCCATAATCACACATTTATTCGAAATAAAAAACCACAGGGCAAAACCCTGTGGTTTTCCGGATGATCCAAATCAAACCAGGCTCAGCGACAGCGTCAGCAGAATCCATGCCAGAGCAATCCACTTGGTGGATGCGGCCAGCTTCTGATCCAGGCTGCCGGACTTCGACTTGCTCAGATAGGTATCCGAGCCGCCTGCAATGGCGCTGGACAGGCCGGCTTCCTTGCCGGACTGCAGCAGAACAACCACAATCAGGGCAATGCTGGCAATCACTTCCAGAATCGTCAGAACTACTTCCATTTCCTTACCTCCCTCCGCCCATGAGCGGTACTGCTATGACCGAAAACCAGGGAATCCCCCCGAAACACAGCAATCAATATAGAATCCAGGACATTATATCATGTTCCTGCAGAAAATTCAAGGGTCCTGCAGGGTTTTTTCGTTATTTTGTGACCCAGTTCCCGGTGGCCAGGCAGGTCAGATAGGCATCGATAAAGGGATCCAGGGCGCCATCCATCACACCGTTGACGTTGGCGGTCTCGCAGCCGGTACGGGTGTCCTTCACCAGGGTGTAGGGCATAAACACATAGTTGCGGATCTGGCTGCCCCACTCGATCTTCTGCTGCACGCCCTTGATATCGGAGATCTTATCCAGGTGCTCCCGCTCTTTGATCTCCACCAGCTTGGACCGAAGCATACGCAGACAGGTTTCCTTGTTCTGGAACTGGCTGCGCTCCGTCTGGCAGGCCACCACGATGCCGGTGGCCTTATGGATCAGCCGGACAGCAGAGGATGTCTTGTTGATGTGCTGGCCGCCTGCACCGGAGGACCGGTACACCTGCATCTCGTAGTCCTCCGGCTTGATCTCCACATCGTTGGAGTCATCCGCGATATCAGGGATCACCTCCACGGCAGAGAAGGAGGTCTGCCGGCGGGCATTGGCATCAAAGGGCGATACCCGGACCAGCCGGTGGACGCCGTTCTCCCCTTTCAGGAATCCGTAGGCGTTTTCTCCCTCGATCATGATGTCGGCAGACTTCAGGCCGGCTTCGTCCCCTTCCTGGTAGTCCATAATCTTGTAGGTAAAGCCATGGCGCTCCGCCCAGCGGGTATACATACGGTACAGCATCTGGCACCAGTCCTGGGCCTCCGTTCCGCCTGCGCCGGCATGAAAGCTCATCATGGCGTTATTTTTGTCGTAGGTGCCGGTGAGCAGCGTCTCCAGTCTGCAGGTCTCCATCTCCTCGGTGAGCTTCTGGAACTCCTCCTTCAGCTCCGGCAGCATGGAATCATCGTCCTCCTCCGCCGCCATTTCGCACATGGTCATCATGTCGTCCCAGGAAGACAGCATTTTCCCGTATTTCTCGATCTTGCTCTCCGTCTGGCGAGTCTTGACAACAATCTTCTGGCTCTTGTCCGGATCCTCCCAGAAGCCGGGAGCCTCCTGCATGGCGTGCAGCCGCTCCAGCTCATTTTTCAGCCCTTCCAGATTCAGAGAGTCCGCAAGTCCCTCCAGAGAAGGACGGATCTCGTTGAGTTTTTGTTTGTAGGCATCAAATTCAATATTCATAACATTCTCATCCATTTCTCATAGGCTCATTCCTGCAACATTATATAATACAATTCGTATTCTGTAAAGAAGAAAATCCCATTCCCCCATTTTCAGCCGGGATATTACGAAAGAAAATCCTTTTTTTCGGAAAGCCCGGGACTTTCCGCACCGTACACGGACACTTGATTTTGCACAGAAAACATGATATGATTACAGAAATGTGATTTTGGAGGTCGTATTATGGATTACCGCACCTGTATCTGTCCTCACTGTGGAAAAGAAGTGCCCGTTCCGGATGAAATGCAGGCGTTTTCCTGTATTTTCTGCGGCAGCCAGATCACCTTTTCCCAGCCGGAAAACCCGGATGCCACCCTGTGGGACTGCTATTTTGACGCCGCCTCCTATGTTTCCAGGATGAATTATCAGGAGTACAAAAGCGCCTTCACCGAGTACCTGAACAAATGTCTTCCCACCCTTCGGAGTCTGGATGCCATGACCGCCGCAGATGCCTCCGTTGCCGCTGCTCAGGCGCAGGTGCTTGTGGACGGCATCCTTTCCCGGCGCCCCGAAGAAATCAAAGGAAAAAACAACTACGAGCGCAACGCCATTGAATCCAGAGACCAGATGTTCCTTGCCCTGTATCTGATCCCGGGGATTCTGGCTGCAAAGCTGCCCTCTTCGGAAATGCTGTCCCAGGCCGTTCGGGACACCTGGAACCGGCAATATCCGAAAATGAAGATCTCTATCGGCACCTATGAGTCCATTGCCGCCGGGTTCCATCGGAAATTCTTTGGGCTGTGTTTCATCACCACCGCTGTCTGCGAGTTTTTCGCCAAGCCCGACGACTGCGAGGAGCTGACCCTTCTGCGTCATTTCCGGGACACCTATATGGCCGCTACTCCACAGGGGCAGGCGCTGATCCGGGAATACTACGAAATCGCCCCCCGGCTTGTGATCCTGATGGACCTGTGCTGTGACCGGGAATCGGTCTACACCGGTCTCTATTACGATTACATCCTGCCCTGCGTGGAGATGATTCGCGAAGGCCGGCAGGAGGACTGTCTTGCCCACTACTGTGAGATGGTGCGGCAGCTTCAGGCCCGCTTCTCCCTGGCTGCATGAAAAGCGGACGGATCGTCCCTCCCGCCTGTACCTGACACAGTTTACCCACTACCGAAAAGGGGGATACATACCCATTGAGTGAACGTTTGATTTCCATTCTCCTGGACTCCTTCTGGAAAATCCTGCTGCCCGGCCTGACCATGACCATTCCCCTGACGGTGCTGTCCTTCAGCATCGCCATGGTCATTGCGGTGGCAGTTGCCATGGTCCAGTTTGCCAACATCCGGATCCTGAAGCAGCTTGCCAGATTTTACATCTGGATCGTCCGGGGCACCCCGCTGCTGGTTCAGCTTTATGTGGTGTTCTACGGTCTGCCCAATCTGGGCATTATGGTGAAGCCCTTCCCCTCCGCCGTCATTGTCTTTTCCCTGAATGAGGGAGCCTACTGTGCGGAAACCGTACGGGCGGCGCTGGAGTCCGTGCCCAAGGGGCAGTTGGAGGCGGGCTACTGCGTGGGCATGAGCTATCTGCAGACCATCCGCCGCATCATCCTGCCCCAGGCTCTGCGAACCGCCTTCCCCTCCCTGTCCAACAACCTGATCTCCCTTGTAAAGGACACCTCTCTTGCATCCAATATCACCGTCATGGAGATGTTCATGGCCACCCAGCGGATCGCGGGCAGATATTATGCCCACCTTGCCCTTTACATAGAAGTGGCAGTGATCTATCTGCTCTTCTGCACCGTTCTGACCAGGCTGCAGAAGGTGGGAGAGAAAAAACTGAATTCTTACGGAGCGAACTGATATGGCCATGCTTCAAATTCAAAACGTCCGAAAATCCTTCGGAGATCTGGAAGTCCTGAAGGATGTGAGCATCGACGTGGAAAAACGGGATGTGATCGCCATCCTGGGCCCCTCCGGCTCCGGAAAGACCACCTTCCTGCGCTGTGTGAATTTTCTGGAACATGCGGATGCCGGTACTATGGTCTTCGACGGAGAGTCCTTCGATATGCACCGCATTTCCCGGAAGGACATTGCCCGTATCCGCAAGAAAACCGCCTTTGTGTTTCAGAGCTACAATCTGTTTCGCAACAAGACCGCCCTGCAGAACGTGACGGAAGGGCTGATTGTTGCACGAAAAACACCGAAAAGCCAGGCAGAAGAGATCGGCCGAAGGATGCTCGCAAAAGTCGGTCTTTCCGACAAATGCGATTCTTACCCGAACCAGCTTTCCGGCGGTCAGCAGCAGCGGGTGGCCATTGCCCGTGCCCTTGCCTCCGATCCGGAGATCATTTTGTTTGACGAGCCTACCTCTGCTCTGGACCCGGAGCTGACCGGCGAGGTCCTGCAGGTCATGCGGCAGCTCGCCGACGAGGGAATGACCATGCTGGTGGTCACCCACGAACTGAATTTTGCAAAAAACGTCTCCTCCAAAGTGGTATTTATGGAGAACGGCGTTGTTTTGGAAGCAGGACCCGCCGGGGAATTCTTTGCCAATCCCAAAGAAGACCGGACACGGGCATTCCTGCGTACCATCAGCGGGGAGGCTGCCCTTACCGAATAGGGCGGCACCGTCATGAAAGAAGGAAACATTTATGAAAAAAACACTTCGAAAATCCCTGATCGCCGCCTTGCTGGCCCTGGCACTTCTGGGCCTGACCGCCTGCGGAAGCGCTGCACCTGCCGCCTCCACGGAAGCACCCAAGGATCAACTGACCCGGATCCTGGAAAAAGGCGAGATCGTCATTGCCATGGAGGGCAACTGGGCTCCCTGGGGATACCATGATGACAGTGATGCTCTGGTGGGCTACGATGCCGACGTAGGCCGGGCCATTGCCGAAAAGCTGGGCGTAAAAGCCACCTTTGTGGAAGGCGAATGGGACGGTCTGCTGGCCGGCCTGGATGCAGGACGGTATGATCTGGTCATCAACGGCGTGGATGTCACCGAGGACCGGAAAGAATCCTATGATTTTTCCGATGCCTACGCTTACATTCACACTGCCCTGGTGGTTCGTGCAGACAATGAAGAGATCCGATCCTTTGAGGATCTGAAGGGCAAGACCACCGCCAACAGCATCGGCAGCACCTATATGGAGCTGGGCGAATCCTACGGTGCAACCTGCTCCGGTGTGGACACTCTGGACGAAACCATCCAGATGGTGCTTCAGGGCCGAGTGGACGCCACACTGAACGCAGATATGTCCTTCTATGACTACCTCAGGCAGTACCCCGATGCCGCCATCAAGATTGTCGCCAGCACCGAGGATGCCAATGAAGTAGCCATCCCCATGCACAAGGGAGAGGATTCCGCAACCCTGCGGGAAGCCATCAACAAGGCCCTGGCGGAGCTGCGTGCCGACGGCACTCTGACGGAACTTGCCGTGAAGTACTTCGGAAACGACATCAGTAAATAAGAAACCACGCACCTCCCGCCGCAGAGTCCTGCGGCGGGATTTTCTCCGTTTCTGCAGAACGGTCTTGACATCTTCCCATTCCTTCGATAAAATAAGGGAGCATTCCCAATGCCCCGTATGCGCCCGTAGCTCAGCAGGATAGAGCGTTCGCCTCCTAAGGTCTTGCTCTATCCGTGTGATACTGCAGGGAATGCGTGAAAACGCGAGAAAAACGCTGATTTCGCGACCTTGTGTCAAACCTTCCGAAGATTTGGTACCCTGTTTGGTACCCTTTGGTGCCTTTTCGGGAAAATGTAAGGGATATGCCTTCAAAGCCCATTTTACCTAAATTTCATCATATGCGCCCATAGCTCAGCAGGATAGAGCGTTCGCCTCCTAAGGTTACGTTACAACGCTCACCTTGGAAAAACCTTAGTTGGGAGCTGAGTCCGATAATTACGGAGGCTGACAAAAAAATTAAATACGTCCCAATAGCTCAGTTGGATAGAGCACACGCCTCCTAAGCGTGGGGTCGGAGGTTCAAGTCCTCTTTGGGACGC
>JAQXVF010000078.1 GCA_029224785.1 Bacillota bacterium | reverse complement strand
GTGGTTTGCAATGTACTTCCAAATATCGTAAGGAGAAGTAAAGCCACAATCGGCCATAATTCCATGAACGTTTTTGGGTAAATCTAAATCCGCTGACATAAGGACTGTGGTTGCACCCATGGAAACACCGCAAAGATAGATGCCGGTTTTCATTCAGAAGTAATCCGATCATCAGCGATTGCAAATAATCTCTCGCAGCAGATGGCTGGCGGGTTTCCGGTGAGGAGATCCGCCGGCGATTTGTTCCATGAGGAAAACGGAGAACGGTACAGGAAATATGCTTCACAGCAGAGCAGGGCAATCGAAATCATTCCATGAATCCAAAGGATATTCCTGTGCGGATGCGCATACACCGGAGATGAAGGGACATCGTGTTCCTGCAAACAGGAGCGTTTTCCGCAGACTGAAAATCCAACACCGAAAACCGCCGGACACCCCGGCGGTTTTTGCGATGCTATCCCGAAAAGCCGGGTGGCTTCCGTGTATCAAACGGGGAGAATCGGAACCGATAGCCACGGTTTCTGAGAGGGGAAACAGCCTCTGCCCGCCCGGGATGCCATGCGGTGCTGCAATCCCTTTGACGATCTGCGTGATACGGGCGTGGAAAATCTGAAAATAGTACTGGAAGAAATACAGAATCTGGTGTATGATAAAGGGAGAAGCGGAAATGCCGAACAACCAACCGGTTCCGGGCATCCCCGTGGGCGATCCCTCCCACAGCGGTCCGGAGATATTCGCAGAAACCCCGACCGAACAATGCATATGCGCTGAGAAATCACCATATCCCTTTGTTTGGGAAGGAGAACAGCGCAGAGGGATCTTCCGCGTTCCTTTCCCCATACAAAAATGATTCTTTTGGAGGAGTTACTATGGAGAGAAAATACCCGAATCTTTGTAAACCCATTACCGTTGGACGTACTACCTTCCGTAACCGTATGTTCTCTGCACCTATGGGCGGCACGGACATTACCAATGATGGCTGCATCGGTGTGAAATCCACGGCATTTTATGAGCTGCGCGCCAAGGGCGGCGCCGGCGCGGTTACCGTTTCCGAGTGCATGGTGCATCCTGCAACTGACGGAAGCCATGCCTATCACTTAGACGAGAGTATCCTGAATTCTCTGGCCTGCGCCACCTATACTGCGGATGCGATCCGCCGCCATGGCTGCATTCCCAGCCTGGAGCTGAGCCATTCCGGTATGTTTGCAGGCACTTACATGACCGACAAGTCCAAGCAGAAGTCTCTGTGCCAGTGGAGCGCATCTGCCTGCACCCGTCCTGACGGCGTGGAGGTGAAGGCACTGACCAAGGAAATGATCGATGAGATCGTTGCTTCCTACGGCCACGTTGCCGGTCTTGCCAAACGGGCAGGATTTGAGATGCTCATGGTTCATGGCGGCCACGGCTGGCTCATTAACCAGTTCCTGTCTCCGCTGTTTAACCACCGTGAGGATGAGTACGGCGGCAGCCTGGAAAACCGCTGCCGTCTGGCCATCGAGGTTCTGAAGGCTGTCCGTGAGGCGGTTGGCCCGTTTTTCCCCATCGAGTTCCGTATGAGCGGCGCCGAGTTTGTGGAGGATGGCTATGATCTGGAGGAGGGTGTCCGTATCGCTCAGATGATCGAGCCTTATTGCGATATCCTTCATGTTTCTGCCGGAACCTATCAGAAGACCTTTGGCATTACCCATCCCTCCATGTTTACCGATCACGGAAGAAATGTCTTCCTGGCAGAGGAGATCAAAAAGCATGTCAGTAAGCCGGTTGCCACCATCGGCGGTCTGAATGACCCGGCTCAGATGGAAGAGATCATTGCCTCCGGCAAGGCCGACATCGTGTATATGGGCCGGGCGCTGCTGGCAGATCCCCAGCTCCCCAACAAAATCATGGCAAACAGGGACGAGGATATCGTGCGCTGCCTGCGCTGCTTTACCTGTATGGCGGAGCGCGCTTCCACGTCTACCCGCCGCTGCACCGTCAATCCCATCATCGGTCGTGAGTGCGAGGGGGATGTGATCTATCCCGCACCGGTCAAAAAGAAGGTCCTGATTGCCGGCGGCGGCCCCGGCGGCCTGTATGCAGCCTACACCGCTGCAAGGCGCGGACATCAGGTCATTCTCTGCGAGAAAGAAGCCGAATTGGGCGGTATTCTGAAGTCCGAGCAGGCGCTGCCTTTTAAATATGAAATGTACCGGCTTGCAGGAACCTATGCAAAGCTTGCCGGAGATGCCGGGGTGGAGATTCGCCTGAACACGGAAGTTACCAGGGAATATGCAGAAAAGGAAGCTCCCGATGCGCTGATCATTGCGGTGGGTTCCACGCCTCTGGTTCCCCCCATTCCCGGACTGAACGGTGACAATGTGGTGATCGTCAACAACTACTACCTGGAAAAGGACAAGGTTGGCGACGATGTGGTGGTCATGGGCGGCGGTCTGGCCGGCTGCGAGTGCGCCATTCACCTGGGCATGGAGGGCAAGAAAGTACACCTGGTAGAAATGCGGGATGAGCTGGCGCCTGACGCCAATGTCCGCCATCGTCCCCTGATGCTCCGGGAAATCGACAAGTATGTCACCGTCCACACCGGCTGCCGGGCACTGAAGGTGACGGAGGAGGGCGTTGTCTGCGCCGATAAGGACGGGAAGGAAATCCTGGTCCCCGGCAGAAGCGTCATTTGTGCACTTGGCCAGCGCAGCCGTGCCGATGTGGTTGCCGAGCTTCAGGATGCGGCACCCTTCGTCCGGGTCATTGGCGATGCAGCCAGGGTTTCCACCATTACCAACGCGGTTTATTGGGGCTATCATGCTGCCCTGGATATTTGAATCAATTGAAGGAGAAAGGATATGCTGATTCCCGTTTTGCTGTTTGCTGTGGGTCTGGTGCTGCTGATCAAGGGCGGCGACTGGTTCGTGGACGGCGCCACCGGAATTGCTGAGCAGTTCCACGTGCCGGAGCTGCTCATTGGTGCCACCGTGGTTTCCATCGGCACCACCCTGCCGGAGGTTATGGTTTCCGCCACCTCTGCCCTCAGCGGTCACGGAGAGATTTCCTATGGCAATGCCATTGGTTCCATCATCTGCAATACCGCACTGATTGCCGCCATAACGCTTTCCGTTCGCCCCGGCCCGGTAAACACAAAAACGCTGAAAACTCCGGTGATCTTCTTCTTCCTGTCTGCGGCGGTGTATT
Organism: Bacillota bacterium; assembly: GCA_029224785.1. Lineage (GTDB taxonomy): Bacteria > Bacillota > Clostridia > Oscillospirales > Oscillospiraceae > Faecousia. The sequence goes on along the minus strand of JAQXVF010000078.1, from coordinate 28,242 downwards.
GTGTCAATGCCTATCTCACCGGTTACTTCGGCCGGTGGATCGGCCTGACGCTGCTCGCCATCTTCGTGGTGTATATGATTGTCACCGTTCGTCAGGGCATCCAAAACCCCGACAGCGTGGAGCCGGAAGAGGACGACGATGACAGCGGGAAGAAACCCAGAACGCTGCCTGCGAACCTGTTCCTTCTGGTGCTTGGCGCAGTCCTGATTGCCGTGGGCGCCGACCTGCTGGTGGACAACGGAACCCTCATTGCCGAAGCTCTGGGCGTTCCCGAATCCGTCATCGCGCTGACCTTTGTTGCACTGGGAACGTCACTTCCCGAGCTGGTCACGGCCATCACCTCCCTGGTCAAGGGACATGGATCCCTGTCTCTGGGCAATGTGATCGGTGCCAACATCTTTAACCTTGTGCTGGTTTCCGGCGCGGCTGCCACCTTGGCACCCTTCAGCGTGCCCCAGTCCAGCACCATTTGGGGCTTGAATTCCTCCCTGGTCCTGGAGATTCCCCTGATGCTGTTTGTCATGGCTTTTATGACCCTGCCTGCGCTGATCACCAAGAAGCTCCAAAGATACCAGGGCATCACGCTCCTTGTCATCTACGCCGCTTTCTGCGTGCTGCAGTTCACAATGTAAAAAAATCCTGCAACCCGTTGCGGTTGCAGGATTTTTTGTGCGGATATCCCCATGGAATCCGAATGCTGTGCACCGGACGTTTTTCGTTTTTGCTCCCCGCTTTCCCGCAGACGGGAAGCATACCGATCAGTTCGGTGCCATCGGCAGTGTGGCGCCGCCGTAGGGCATTGCAATGACCGTCGCATCGTCCCCATACCGTTTCATCGCCAGGTCAAATGCCTCCTGGGCGGATTTCCGGGGTGTCAGGAAGATGCTTCTGACAAAGTCCGGGTCCATTTCGGACACCAGATCGATGGAGGCGTGCTCCAGCACCATGGCTATGGCTGCCGCCTTATGGCCCCCCAACACGAATTCCTGCTGAATCCGCGAGACCATGGAATGGGCCGTGGGGGCTTCCGTCAGCCACCGCTGGAAGGCGGCGCTGCCCAGTCCCTCCTGACAGGCGCCGATGAGGATGATGGTGCCTCCGTCCCGAACCGCGTATTTTGCATTGTCCAGAGCCTTCTGCGTCTGATACAGGTTGGCATCTTTTGGCGCGCCTCCCTGGGAAACCAGGACAATGTCCGCCCGTTTGGGGATGGGCTTACGGTACATCCTGTCCAGGTAGGCGCAGCCATCCCGGTGGGCCGCCGTGACATCTCCGGCAACGGCATACACGATGTTTTTATGCTCATCCAGAACGGCATTGACGATATAGTCGATTCCGCAGATCGCTCCTGCCTCTTCGATATCCTCCCGGATCGGATTCCCCTCCAGTCTGCCGGCACAGGCCTGGGGGCTTACCATCATCCGGTGATTTGTCTGAATGGCATCGTGGGTGGATACTCCGGGCATGATGGCCTTCGCCCCGCCGGAATACCCGGCGAAATAGTGAAATTCAATGTTTCCCAGACAGATCCGGAAATCCGCTTCCGCAACCGACCGGGTAATGTCCACCGGCGTTCCCGCCCGGGTAGTGCCCAGATGGACGCAGTCGTCCGGATCCGAGTCCACACACCGCACCTCCCGGAAGCACCGTTCTCCCACAAGCTTCCGCTTCTCCTCTTCCGTGTGGTGCCGGTGGGAGCCAAGGGCAAACACCACCGTGATGTTCTCCCTGGGTACGCCGGCGGCATACAGTTCATCCAGAACAGGCGGCAGCACTTCGTAGCTGGGAAGCGGGCGGGAGATGTCGCTGGTCACGATCGCCACGGTTTTTGACGGATCCACCGTATCCCGCAGCCTGGGGGCGCCGATGGGGTTCGCCAGCGCATGGGCGACTGCATCCATGCCCCTTCGCGCATGGGCGACCGGATTGGACGTCAGCACATCCAGCAGGTTTTTCTCCGGCAGCTCCACGGTTTGAACGCCCGTTCCGTATCCAAATTCCAGTATCATATCTTTCGTCCTTCCTTTTGGATTTGACGTTGTGGTGGAAGCAGTTCCCTGTTCCATCCTACATGAAAAACGCAGTATCGGGTATCGCCCCCAATGGGAGCGATACCCAGTTTTCTCATCGGTAATACAAATGTCACGGTGATTCCCGAGACGGCGAGAACGTACCGCATGGCAGAGCGTCGCGGTTCCGGGATCTCCACTCTCGCTTCAGAGCGCATTCTCCATTCGGAGAAGATCAGAATGCGGGAAATACCGTCATGACATAGAAAATGTTTACAATTGCCAGAATCAGGGAAATCAGCCACCCCTGCTTGAACAGGGACTTCAGATCATATCCGCCGGCGCCCATGGCCATGGGAATGGCTGGGGTTGCCATGGGGGTCAGGAAGGCGGTCAGGGAGCCTGCACCGACCAGAAGCATAGGTCCGATGGGGTTGGCACCCAGGGCAGCACAGGTCAGCAGGCAGATAGGCGTGAACACGTTGGACACACCCTGATTCAGCATAAACTGAGTGAGAATAAAGGGAATGAGGAAGAACAGGCCGCCCAGAACATAGCTGTTCGTGGTATTGCCCACCACCTTTGCCAGCCACTCGCCCACGGCGGTGCCCGCTCCGGTGGAGGTCAGGGCATTGCCGGTGGCCAGTGCGCCCACATAGATGAAAATAATGGACAGGGGGATGCTGGAGGTGGCTTCCTTGCCCTTGAGAACACCGGTGACCACCATCAAAATGGCACCGATGATGCAGATCTGCCACAGAGGCAGCTTGAGCTGAGAGCTGAAGGTCATCAGCAGGATTACGCCGAAGAAGATGGTGTAGCCGCAGATCTCGGAAAACGGATTCAGCGGTTCCTTCGTGGATTTTTTCCCCGATGCAGCACCGGCAATGGGCACGGGAGGTGTGTCCGGGCCGATTTTGGGAATGATGAAGTACGCCCAGGCGATCACCGCCAGGATGACCGGCCAGCGACCCTTCAGGGAATCGGTGACCAGCATGGTGTACTGGCTAAGGCCGTAGGTCTCAAAAAAGCCGTTGTTCTTCACCGCCATGGAGATGGCGCTGCCGAAGGGCAGAATGCCGCAGCAGCTAATGCACACCACCGCCAGGCCGAACATCAGCTTGGAGGGGCTGATCTGGAATTCCTTGCACATACTGGACACCAGGGGGAACACGATGGCGAACACCGCCATAGGGCTGGGAATGAAATTGGTCAGGAGCACTGCCAGCAGCACATAGCCCAGCCAGGCACGCCGGAAGGATCCGGCAGCCAGCTTGACGATGCCGTGGGACAGCTTATCCACAAACTGTGTGCGGTTGAAGCCTGCCGCCACCACAAACATGGATCCGATGATGATGGTGTTGGTGTTTGCAAAGGCGCCCAGGGCTGTGCTTGCATCCAGGCACCCGGTCAGCACAAAGGCCATCATGGTCAAAAGGGAAGTCACCGCCATAGGCAGAATATTGGTTGCATACATGATCAGAGAGATCACGAAGATTATAATACAGATCGTAAGCTGTGTCATCTCTTTTTTTCCTTTCTATTACGGTATGGTGGGCTGAGGATCAATCCTCCACAAGGATATCCGTGCCGATATCATACCACTTCCATGCGACGGGGTTGATGAACTGGGCTCCCACGTCCATTTTTTCAACCTCTTCTCCCACTTGATCCATATATGCGTAGGTTTTCTCTTCTCCCCACCGCTTAAACAGAACGTCGTGATGGAACGGGATAATGGTCTGCGCCTGGTAGCGGATCAGCAGCTCTGCCAGCTCCTTGGGGGAGACCTGCTCTCCGTTTTTCATATCCCCGGTTCCCCTGCGGACACCTGCCTGCCTCAGCAGCAGATTGGGGCCGCGGTTTTTGCAGACATCAAACAGCTCGTTCCAGATCACCCGGCCGGATGCGCCCAGGATCCGGAAGTTGTTGTTGGTGGTGATCAGGAAGTCAACGGACTCCATGGATCCCCAGACATCGCAGGCGGTATGTCCGGCGACGCCGCAGGCCTTCAGGGCAATGTCCGCGGTTTCCGGATCATAGGTTCTGCCGCCGCTGGGATTGTGCTTTGTCTGGAAGAACTCGACGGAAAAATCCTCCAGGGTGTATTTCTGCCCCGGGTACACCGGGAAGATGTTATCGTACGGAATCTTATGGAATTTCAGCAGATCCATGGCGGACATGGCGCCGACGAACACCTTGGAATGAAACTTCCGGACGAAGTAGCCCACATCGATATCATGATCGAAATGGGTGTGGGACAGGAGGATGTAGTCCGCTCCTGTTACATCCTCCCGGGTCTGTCCGCCGGGGAAGGTGTTGCCGGTGAAGAAGGGATCCAGCAGGATCACCTTGCCGTTGGGAAGCACGATCTCAAATGCGCCGCCCACATTAAACGGACGGATACGGACGCTTGTTTTTCTCATGGGCCATTCCTCATTTCTTTGTTTTTTGCCGGGGATACTTTCATTCTATCGGGCTGTTCTGAAAAGTAAAATATCAAAAAGCATTGAATTAATCATTTTTTGTGATATACTATAATCAGAATATACAATTATTCACAAGTAATTGCTGGACTTGATTGTAAGATAAGCTGATTTTTTGTAGGATCTGCCAACGACAATTTTCGCCCGTGATTTTTGTTGAAACTGCGAAGGAGGAAGTATGAAGCTAAGTCATCTGGAGTATTTTTCCGCCGTCTGCCGTCTGGGCAGCACAACCCAGGCTGCGTCAGCGCTGTCCATCTCTCAGCCCGCCATCTCCGCGGCCATCCGGGATCTGGAAAATGAATTTGGGGTGCTGCTGTTCGTCCGGGAGGGAAAGCGGCTTCAGATCACCGATGCCGGGAAAAAGCTGTATGATCTGTCTCAGGACATTCTGTCCAGAACGGAAAATGCCGTACAGGTCATGAACGACCTTGCCAGAAACCGCAACCGGCTTTCCCTGGGGATCACCCCCATGCTGGCCTGCCTGTTCCTTCCGAATCTGTTCGAAACATTTTGCCGGGAATACCCGGAGGTGCGCTTTTCCGTTTTCGAAGGAGGGAGGCAGCATCTGTTTCAGAAGCTGGATGCCCGGGAGCTGGACATGGTCATCTGCAGTCGAAACCAGGAACTGGACGATGGCTATCGCAAAATGCGCCTGATGGAGCTGCGGCTGGGCATTTGTCTCCATAGGGACCATCCCCTGGCAAAAAAGGACCGGGTTTCCTTCCGCGATCTCCGGGACGAGCCTCTGGCAGGCTTTTCTCTGGGCTTCCACCAGAATCAGTTCATCGAGCGGAAATTTGCAGAGACAGGATCCTCCCCCAGGATCATTTTCCGGACTTCCCAGATCTCCACCATGTGGGAAATGGTCTCCCACGGTCTGGTATCCTGCTTCATGTACACCGCCTTGAGCCGGCATCGCCCGGATCTGCGGTTCCTGCCTCTGGATACCGACGATGATACCTTCAATACCACCCCCATCAACCTGTACTGGCGGAAGGATGATTTTCTGTACAGGGATATGGAAAATCTGATCCAGTGCATCAAAGCCATGCACCTGGATGGGTAACGAAACTGTCCCCTTACCGCAGACACCCGAAAAGAGGTTCGAGGCTGCCCGAGGGGACTGCTTATGCCGGGAGAGGCGGAATGACTTGCTGTCAGGAGATCAGAAATCTCTTGTTGAAATTTCAACAAGCCTGTGATATAATCTCCCTGTTGAAGTTTCAACAGGGAGGATCGCCATGGAAAACCGATTTGAGACATTTACCGTACTGATCAACCGGATCAGCCGGAACATCCGAAAGATCAAAAATCAGGAGATGGAGGAGTATCAGCTGCGCAGCGCCCACATCTCCTGCCTGTACTACCTGTACGCCTCTGATGGTCTGACTGCCGCGGAGCTTTGTGAGCGCTGCGAGGAGGACAAAGCGACCGTTTCCCGGGCGCTGGAGTATCTGGAGTCCAACGGCTATCTGGCCTGCCAGCCCAAATCCGTCAAGCGGTACAGAAGCCCGCTGATGCTGACGGAAAAGGGGACAGCCTTCGGAAAAATGATCGCGGAGAAGATCGAGCGGGTGCTGGAGGAGGTCAGCGCGGGCCTGACAGAGGAAGAACGGCTTGCATTTTACCGGAGCCTGTCCATCATCAGCGACAGCCTGGACACGGTCGCAAAGAACTCCGGAAAGTAAGGGAATACCTTGCATCTGTTCCTTCGCTAAAACTGCGAAAATCGTTGAGGACCACTGCCCAAGGCAGTGGCCCTGATGCTTTCTGCCGTTTTGCCAGTGCCGATCACGGAAGAGATGGGGCAACAGGGCAAAAAAATGATAAACCAGGACAGAAACGCAACAGCGGCAGACACAGGATTTTGATAGAATATAAATAGATTCTTTTTGGCATATGCCCAGAAAATGAACATTTTTCATAAAGGATTGGAAATGATCCGGAAAGGATTTCCATGAGGAAGTACGAATATCATGACGTCAATTTCCGCGGTACCATCGAGAAGGTGTGCTATTCCACCACCAACAAAGACGGCCAGCCCCGGGAGAAGTATGCCCTGATCTATCTGCCCTGCGGGTATGGGGAAGAACCCTCCAGGCGGTATCCTATCCTCTATCTGATGCATGGCGGCGGGGGAAACCCGGACGCCTGGCTGGATTGCTGCAAGATCAAAAATATGCTGGACTACACCATCGATGCCGGACAGGTCCAGCCACTGATCGTGGTCTTTCCCTCTTTCTATAAGGAAAAGGTCAGCCGCATCGGCAAGCCGCAGCCGGAACTGGAGAATTTCAATGTGGAGTTTTTCCAAAAGGAGCTGGTGACGGAGCTGCTGCCTGCCGTGGAGGGGAAATACCGCACCTATGCCGAGGATGTAACGGCGCAGGGCTTGCAGAGCAGCTATGCGCACCGGGGCATCGGTGGCTTCTCCATGGGGGGCTGCACGACCTGGTATGCCTTCCTGAAAAACAACCGGTACTTCGGCACCTATGTGCCCCTTTCCGGTGACTGCTGGTGCTGCGGCGTCAAGGGCGGCGGTGACCACACCATGGAAACCGTGGATGCTCTGGTGGGGGCGGCGGCCAACGCGCCAAAGGATTTCCGGATCTACGCTGCAACCGGTACGGAGGACCCGGCCCACGCTTCTCTGACTCCCCAGGTGGAAGAAATGAAAAAGCGCACCGAAGTGTTTCACTTTTCGGAGAATTACGCTGAGGGGAATCTCCACTATCTTCTGGGCGAGGGAATGGTGCACGCCTACGAGGAGGTTTATCAGTATCTCTACAATTTTCTGCCCTATCTGTTCCCATAACGGCCCTTGCGGCCCAAGTCTGATACTACATTTTACAGGAGGATCGATCGATGGAACTTTATTTGCACGCAGGAAACCCTAACGATGCCAACCGGGAGTATGTGCCCACGGATATTAAAAACGTGGACCACAAAATGACGGTCAACGAAAACGGCAACAACTCCATTTGCTACCCCGACAACCTGATGGAATTCCACGACGCGCTGCTGGACGGACGGGTGGACACCTGGTACGAGTATGTGCCCTCCACCTATGACGGCTCCAGACCGGTACCCCTGGTGGTCAGCAACCACGGCGGCCTGATGAACGGCTGGGCGCAGGCAATTTACAGCTCCTGGACCCTGCTTGCGGAGCGGGAGGGCTTTATCTGTGTATTCCCGGATGCCCATGATTTCCAGATGTGGACCATTATGGGGATGGCGGACCGCTTCAAGGATGTGGAGGATCATCTTCCGATTCCGGAGGAACCGGAGGACTACCGGGATAATCAGGACCTGAACTTTGTAAAGGCGCTGATCCGGCACACCCAGGAGAAATACAACATTGATGCGGGCCGTATCTATATGCAGGGTATGTCCATGGGACATATGATGACCGACCAGTTTGCCCGGTACTACGGCGACCTGCTGGCAGGCGCTGCCGGCTCCGGTGCCTCGCCCGTTGCCTCCCAGCTTTACGACGCGGAGGGAAAGCGGATCAATTACGGCGGCCCGGTGGATATCTGGATCTCTCACCCGGAGTGGAACGGCATGGGCGCAGACGATGACGCGGAGCACCGGGACCAGAGGAACGGCAGAGAATACTGGGGCGCCGTCAACGAGTGCGATATGGTTCCCCAGATCCGGATCGAGGGCGAGTACAACTACGCCTTCTACACCGGGAAAAAGGGCAACATGGTGTGGGTGGACATCAAAAACCGTGACCACGGCCAGGCCCTGGACGAGGCCTTCCTGTACTGGAAGTATCTCTTCTCCGGAGTCCGCCGGGATGGGGAGGGCAATCTTGTCCATACCCGGACCATGGAAGACCGCACCGGCGACAAATTCGGCATTGCCGTGGCGGACGGCGTGAAAAAGGCATGGTTCCGCAATCAGGCGGTGGAGCTGACCACGGCCCCTGTGCTGTGGCAGAAGCTGAAGTACCACGGCCTGAACGGCGGACAGATGGTGCGGGGCGAGTATCTGTGCGTTCCCGTCAGCTTCCTGGCGGAGGTGTTCGGGGCCGAGTACACTCCCAGCCCGGACACTCTGGAAGCAACGGTGAAACTGCAGGACGGAAGAACCGTGCAGTTTGCCAGAGGCATCATTGGTGCTATGGTGGATCAAGAACTGACGGCCATGTACTGCGAGGCTCTGCACCGGAACGGGGAGCTGCTGGTCAGCGTGGAGTGGTTCTGCAAGTACCTGTTTGGTCTGGAAGTGACCTCCAACCACGGAATGGTTTACATAACGGATCATTTTGCCGAGCTGTCCCAGTTCATGGCAGAGCTGATCCGGGATCTGCTGAAGTAATGGAACAAAGGGATATTGATAGAGAAACAGGCCCATGGACCGATCCGGTCCATGGGCCTGTTGGCTTTGATCGAGAGGCCGCTATTTCGGGAAAACATAGGGGAGAAAATGATAGACATAGCTGCACATGGCGCCGTATTCGTGGCCTTCCCCCTCTGCCAGAAGGAAGTGGAGATTCCCCTGGGCGTAATCCTGGGAGAAGCGAAAAACATCCGGGTATTTTTGCATTTCCTCAAACTGCTGCGTTAACCCCCGGCAGGCAATGTCTTTGGTGCCGGTGGCCAGAAAGAAGCGGCAGGGATCTGCGGAGACAGCGGTATCCCGAAGGAGACGTACGGTTTCCTCCGTGGCAGCGGCGCCGCCCATGGGGGCAACTTCCCAGCAGTCGCCGGAGAGATTCAGATAGCAGGAAAAGAAGTCGTGGTGGTGCACAAACACGCCCCAGGTGGTGGCGGAGCCCATGGAAAAGCCGCCGAAGGCACGGTGATCCCGGGAAGCCCGGAAACCATCGGGGGTCACGGCCGGGGCGAAAGTGTGAAACCGGCTTTCCACGGCAGGCATCAAACGGTCAGACAGCTCCTTCTGGAACAGAAGCGTCCGGGAATACTCCGGAACGGCCACGTTGTCCCTGCCGGAAACGTCAAACTCGGTGTAGAATGTGGGAAACACCACCAGCAGGGGCCGGCATCTTCCGGAGGCAATGGAGTAATCCAGCATATTTTTGACCTTGCTGTCATCCAGCCATTCGTCGGGATTTCCTTCTGAGCCGTGCATGAGATAGAGAATGTCATAGGCTTCTTTACAATCGTAGCCGAAAGGGACATACACGTTGGCATATTTGGGGTAGGGAGCTCCTTCCCGGTCGAAAGCAAGGTATTCCACCCGCTCAATGTGCCCCCGGGCATTCATGTAGTGATAGCGATATGGTTCCATAGAATCTCCTTTCCTGAACAGAAGACGGTTGTGGGGCCGGAACAGAGACGTCCGGTCTATTCCTTTTAGTGTATCGGATGCTGAACGGTTTTGCAACCTTTTTCTTTGACCGGGCACTTTACAAGAACTTTACAATCCTGCGGTGGCGGATTTTACAGGAACTTGATAAAGTAAAACCATATCATGGAAAGGAATTGCAGTATGGATCTTTTTCAGTTTTTAACCCTTTTGGGAGGCGTCAGCCTGTTTTTGTTCGGTATGAGTATCATGGGCCAGGCCCTGGAGCGCAGAGCAGGCGGACGGCTGCGCGGTATGCTGGGGAAAATGACCACCAACAAAGCCGCCGGGCTGCTGACGGGACTGGCAGTGACTGCCGTAATCCAAAGCTCCTCCGCGACTACCGTGATGGTGGTGGGCTTTGTCAACTCCGGTCTGATGACCCTGCGGCAGGCAATTCACGTTATCATGGGTGCCAACGTGGGCACCACGGTGACGGCGTGGGTTCTGAGCCTGGCCGGCATTGACGGCGGCAACCTGTTTGTCCGGCTTCTCAAGCCCTCCTCCTTCACCCCGGTGCTGGCGGTAATCGGCATTGTGTACTACCTGTACTGTAAAAACGACAAGAAAAAGGATACGGGTCTGATCCTGCTGGGCTTTGCCACGCTGATGTTCGGCATGGAGAGTATGTCCGGAGCCGTTTCCGGGCTGGGCGCCGTACCCGGTTTCCGGAACCTGTTTCTGCTGTTCCGGAATCCTGTGTTGGGGGTGCTGGCGGGGGCGCTGCTGACGGCGGTGATCCAGTCCAGCTCTGCCTCCGTGGGCATCCTGCAGGCGCTGGCGGTAACGGGGCAGGTAACCTACGGAGCTGCCATCCCTATCATCATGGGACAGAACATCGGCACCTGTGCCACCGCCATGCTCTCTGCGGTAGGCGCCAACAAAAATGCCAAGCGGGCGGCCATGGTGCACCTGACCTTCAATGTCATCGGCACGGCGGTATGGCTGACGGTGTTCTGCGCCGCAAAGGCCATCTTCGCCCCGGCCATTCTGGAGGAGCCGGCCGGAAGGCTGGGCATTGCCGTGGCCCATTCCGTGTTCAATCTGCTTTGCACGGTTCTGCTGCTGCCTATGTCGGAAACGCTGGAGGCGCTGGTGTGCCGCATGGTTCCTGACGGACGGAAAGGAGAGCCGGTCAGCGAGCTGGACGAGCGCCTTCTGGCGACACCGCCCGTTGCCCTGGCCCGGTGCAGAGTGGTGGCAGGGGAAATGGCCGGCTGCGCCGTTCATTCCCTGAAGGACAGCATTGCGGCCCTGGGAGCTTATACGCCGGAGCTGGCGGAAAGGGTCCGCCGGCAGGAGGATAAGACGGATCACTACGAGGATATCCTGGGTACCTATCTGGTACAGCTCAGCACCCGGAGAATCAGCAGTGAGGATAGCCGGGAGGCGGCCAAGCTGCTGAAAATCATCGGAGACTTTGAACGGATCGCGGATCATGCAGTCAACATTGTAGCTTCTTCCGAAGAGCTTCTTCAAAAGGAGCTGGCTCTGTCCGGAGAGGCAGCCGGAGAACTGAATGTGCTGACCCGGGCGGTGGGGGAGATTCTGGACCTGTCCCTGAAGGCGTTTTTGGAGGAGGATCTGACCGCCGCCGCCAGGGTGGAGCCGCTGGAACAGGTCATCGACGGCCTGAAGGAGTCCCTGCGGACGGCCCATATCCTCCGGCTCCAGAAGGAAAAGTGCAGCATCGGGGCAGGCTTCGTGTGGTCCGATCTGCTGACGAACCTGGAACGGGTGGCGGACCACTGCTCCAACATCGCCGGGTGCGTTCTGGACATGGCCCAGGGCAACCTGAATCTGCATGAGTCCCTCCGTGCCGCCAGGGATGACCGGAAGGAGTATCTGGACCAGTATGCGTCCTACAGCAAAAAATACACCCTTCCCTCCTCCCGGGAGTAACGGCAATTCTTTACACACCTTTACCGATTATTTACATTCCTCCGATAGCGGACTTTACGTCCGGGCGGTATGCTGTAACCGTAGTTCAGAGGACTATAGAAATCGATAAGGAGAAATGAACATGAAAAGAAGAATTTGTGCAGCGCTGATGGCGCTTCTGATTGTAGGCTCCCTGGCAGGCTGCGGCGGGAAGGCAAAGCTCAGCGGCAGCGTATCCACCAACGGCTCCACCTCCATGGAGAAGGTCATCGGCATTTTGTCCGAGCAATTTATGGAGGACAACGGGAATGTGACCGTTACCTATGATGCCACCGGGTCCGGAACGGGCATCGAAGCAGTGGCAAACGGCACCTGCGACATCGGTCTGGCTTCCCGGAACCTGAAAGAGGAAGAAACGGCAAAGGGTCTGGTTGCCGCAACCATCGCCCTGGACGGCATCGCCATCATCGTCAACGAAAACTGCCCGGTGGAGGACCTGAGTGTGGAGCAGATCGGGGACATCTTCACCGGAAAGATCACCGATTGGGCGGAGCTTGGAGGCAGCGGGGAGATCGCCTGCATCGGCCGGGAGGCCGGATCCGGCACCCGGGACGGCTTTGAGTCCATCACGGGCACCAAGGACAAGTGTGTGCTGAAGCAGGAGCTGACCTCCACCGGCGCCGTGATCACCGCCGTACAGAGCAGCGAAAATGCCATCGGATATGCCTCCTTCGCCTCTGTGGAAGGTCAGAAGGGCATCCGGGTGCTGACGGTAGGCGGCGTGGCCTGCACTGCGGAGAACATTTCCAACGGAACCTATGTGGTCCAGCGCCCCTTCAACCTGGTGACCCGGAAGGATCAGCCCCTCACCGGCGCGGCTCTGGAATTCTACAACTACATGATCTCCGGGGATGCGGCAGCACTGATCTCCCAGGCCGGCGCAGTCCCCACGGCAAAATGATATGAAACGAAAATCTCCAACACAGATCGCACTGGAGGGCGGCATGAACTTGCTGTTCCTCCTCTGCGGCATTGTGACGGTTGGCTTTGTCCTGTGCATTTCCGTGTATCTGATCATTTCCGGAGTGCCGGCCATAGCAAAGATCGGATTCCGGAACTTCTTTTTCGGCCAGGTCTGGCAGCCGACTGCAACCACCACGGAACCCTCCTTCGGCATTCTGCCCTTTCTGCTGACCAGTATTTACGGTACCGCAGGGGCAATTCTGATCGGGATTCCCATCGGATTGCTGACCGCTGTGTTCCTTGCCAAGGTGGCCTCGCCCAGGGTGGCAAGGGGGATCCGGACCGCGGTGCAGCTTCTGGCAGGAATCCCGTCCGTGGTGTACGGCCTGGTGGGCATGATCGTTTTGGTACCGGGAATCTCCAAGCTGTTTCATCTGTCCTCCGGTGCAACGCTGCTGGCTGCCATGATCGTGCTGGCCATCATGATCCTGCCCTCTATCATCAATGTGTCGGAAACGGCGCTGCGGGCGGTGCCCCAGGAGTATGAGGACGCTTCTCTGGCCCTTGGCGCCACAGAGATGGAAACCTGTTTCCGGGTCAGCATCCCCGCTGCCAAAAGCGGCATCGCCACGGCGGTGGTGTTGGGGGTGGGCAGAGCCGTTGGGGAAGCCATGGCCATCATTATGGTGTCGGGCAACGTCCCCAATATGCCGGAGCTGTTTGCGTCGGTGCGGTTCCTGACCACTGCCATTGCCAGTGAAATGGGCTACGCGGCTGTGGGATCCCTGCATCAGCAGGCACTGTACTCCATCGGGTTGGTCCTGTTCCTGTTCATCATGCTCATCAATGTCCTGCTCAATGTGTTCATCAAAAAGGGGGATGCCCAATGAGCTTTGAGAAAAAACGGGCCCTGTGGAATCGGAGCGTAAAGGCGGCGGTGTATGGGGCAGCCGGCTTCACGGCTGCGTTGCTGCTCTTCTTGATCGGCTTTATTTTTTGGCGGGGAGTCCCGTACCTTTCCTGGGAACTGGTCAGTACCCAGACCAGCTATATCCGGGAAACCATCGGGATCCTGCCGAACATTGTCAATACAATCTATATCATTCTGGTGGCCATGGTCATCGTTCTGCCTCTGGGGGTCGGAGCAGCCATTTACCTGACGGAATATGCCTCCAACCGCACCCTGGCAGCCGTCATTGAATTCGCAGCCGAAACCCTGACGGGGATCCCCTCCATTTTGTACGGCCTGGTGGGTATGCTGATTTTTGTGCAGTTGTGCGGATTGGGTGCCGGTATTCTGGCAGGCGGCTTGACCCTCGTCATGATGATCCTGCCCACCATCCTGCGAACCACCCAGGAGAGCCTGAAAACGGTGCCCCAGGCTTACCGTGACGGTGCCTTGGCTCTGGGTGCCGGAAAATGGCGCATGGTGCGCACGGTGGTGCTGCCCAATGCGGTGGACGGCATCGTTACCGGCTGCATCCTGGCAGTGGGAAGAATCGTGGGAGAGAGTGCGGCGCTGCTGTTCACGGCAGGATTCGGGCTGCGGCTTCAGGGCTTTTTGAATTCCCTGCGTACCTCCTCTGCCACCCTGACCGTTGCCCTCTATGTGTATGCCAGCGAGCAGGGAAAAATTGACGTGGCGTTTGCCATTGCGGTGATACTGATGCTGCTGACGCTGCTGATTAACATTGCGGCAGGTTTGGCAGGAAAGAAACGGAAGAGATAACGATGGAACCGATTTTGAAAACTCAGGACCTGAACCTCTGGTACGGAGAGAAGCAGGCATTGCACAATATTTGCGTGGAGCTGCCCCGCAATGAGATTACCGCACTGATCGGACCCTCCGGCTGCGGAAAATCCACCTTTCTGAAGGTGCTCAACCGGATGCAGGATCTGGTGCCCATTGTGAAGATCACCGGGCAGGTGCTTTACGAGGGCAGCAATATTTACGATCCTTCTGTGGATGTGACCTGGCTGCGCAAACGCATCGGCATGGTGTTTCAGAAGGCCAACCCCTTCCCCATGAGCATCTACGACAACGTGGCCTACGGCCCCAGAACCCACGGCATCCGCAGCCGCGTGAAGCTGGATGAGATCGTGGAGCAGTCCCTGCGGGATGCCGCCATCTGGGACGAGGTCAAGGACCGGCTGAAATCCTCGGCCCTGGGCCTGTCCGGCGGACAGCAGCAGCGGCTGTGCATTGCCAGAGCCCTGGCGGTGGAGCCGGATGTACTGCTGATGGATGAATCCACCTCCGCGCTGGATCCCATCTCCACCGGGAAGATTGAGGAGCTGGCGGTACAACTGAAGAAACGGTATACCGTGATCATGGTTACCCACAATCTGCAGCAGGCCCTTCGGATCAGCGATCGGTGTGCATTTTTCCTGCTGGGAGAGCTGGTGGAGTTTGACCGGACGGAGACCATGTTCTCCGATCCCCGGGACAAACGAACGGAAGACTATATTACAGGAAGGTTTGGTTGATATGCGTCCGGGTCTGGATAAGCAGTTGGAGGAACTGAAAAAGGAAATGACCACCATGGGGATGCTTTGCGAAAGCGCCGCTGCCAGGGCCTGCCACGGGCTGCTGAGCTGCGACCCCGGCCAGGCCGGGGAACTGCCGGAGCTGCTGGACCGGGTGGTTCAGAAAGAGCGGGCCATCGAGGGCATCTGTCTGCGGCTGCTGCTTCAGCAGCAGCCGGTGGCAAAGGACCTGCGCATGGTATCGGCTGCCTTGAAAATGGTCACCGATGCTCAGCGGATCGGCACCCAGTCGGCGGACATCGGCGAGCTTGTGGCTATGGGAAATATCCAGGCCATCCCCGAGGACCTTCCTCTGCGGGAGATGGCAACGGCGGTGGTCAAAATGGTGACGGAAAGTATCGATGCTTTCGTGAAACAGGATGGAAAAATCGCCCGGGACGTGATAGAATATGATGATGTAGCGGACGGCTATTTTGATGAGATCAAGGCGGGGCTGATCCGCGAGCTGAAGACGCCGGATGCCAACGGTGAGGCGGCGGTGGACCTTCTGATGGCGGCAAAGTATCTGGAACGGATCGGAGACCACGCGGTGAACATTGCAAAATGGGTGCTGTTTTCCATGACGGGCAGCTTGCAGTGGGACCGGGACAAAAGAACGGGGAATGGATCATGATCTATTGTGTGGAAGATGACAACAGCATTCGGGAGCTGATGCTCTATGCCCTCCGGGCCTCCGGGTTCAGCGCTGCCGGCTTTGAAACGGCGGGGGCCTTCTGGCAGGGAATCCGGGGAGAAAAACCGGAGCTGGTCCTGCTGGATATCATGCTGCCGGACGAGGATGGGATTTCTGTCCTGAAAAAGCTCCGGGCATCCCCGGCCACGGCGGAGATTCCCGTTATCATGGCTACTGCCAAAGGTACGGAATTCGACAAGGTCATCGGACTGGACCAGGGGGCGGATGACTACCTGTCCAAGCCCTTCGGCATGATGGAGATGGTGTCCCGGGTGAAGGCGGTGCTGCGCCGGTCGGCACCCCGGACCGAGGCAGCTCTGCTGCAGTACCGGAACATTGAAATGAACGAATCCTCCCATCGGGTCAGCGTTTCCGGAGTGGGCGTGGAGCTGACGGTTAAGGAATATGCGCTTCTGCGGCTGTTCCTGAAAAACCCCGGCGTGGCGTTCACCCGGGAGAATCTGTTGTCCGCCGTCTGGGAGAGCGACTATCAGGGAGAGACCCGAACCGTGGATGTGCACATCGCTTCCCTGCGGACCAAGCTGAAGGATGCCGGGGAATTTATCCGGACCGTTCGCGGCGTGGGGTACCGGCTGGAGGATCCAACATGAACAAACGTATTTTTCACGCCATCTGCGCTGCGACGCTGACGGTTTTTGTGGTGACCATGGTGCTGATTGTGGGCGTGCTCTATGACTATTTCACCACGGTGCAGCAGAACCTGCTTCGTTCCGAAATCTCTCTGGCAGCCCAGGGAACGGAAAAGCTGGGAGAATCGTTTTTTGACGGTCAGGATATCGAGCGGTACCGCGTAACCTGGATCGGAACGGACGGCTCCGTGCTGTTCGACAGTGCATCCGACTCCAATGCCATGGAAAACCACCTGCAGCGGGAGGAAATCCGGGAGGCGCTGGAATCCGGATACGGAGAGAGCGCTCGGTATTCCTCTACGCTGATGAAGCGGTATCTGTACTGCGCAAGGCGGCTGTCCGACGGCACGGTGCTGCGGCTTTCCGTGTCTCAGGATACGGTGCTGGTGCTGCTGATCGGAATGCTCCAGCCCATTATGATCATCCTTCTGGTGGCGCTTGCCCTGTCCTTTGTGTTGGCCAACCGGTTGTCCAAGAGGATCGTGGAGCCGCTGAACAGCCTTGATTTGGACGAGCCGCTGAATAACGAGGGTTATGACGAGCTGGCGCCGCTGCTCCGGCGGATCCACAGCCAGCAGCAGCAGCTCCGGGTGCAGAAGGATACTCTGACCCAGAAGCAGAATGAGCTGAATGCCATTGTGGGCAATCTGGAGGAGGGCATGATCCTGCTGGACCGGCAGGGAAGGATCCTCACGGCGAACCGTGCGGCTCTGAACCTTCTGAATGCGAAGGATACACCGGCGGTGGGGAAGGATCTGCTGCTTCTGAACCGGGACTGGAAGCTGCAGCAGGCGGTGCAGGAGGCCATGGCCGGCGGCCATGCCACGGAAAAAACCCAGCTCCGGGGCAGAACGGTTCGGATCCACGCTGCGGCGATCCAGTCCGGGCAGGAGATCTCCGGCGTTGCGGTGGTGTTGTTCGACATTACCCAGCAGGAACAGGGGGAGCAGCTCCGCAGGGAGTTCACCGCCAACGTCTCCCACGAGCTGAAAACGCCGCTCCAGTCCATTTCCGGATATTCCGAGCTGATTCAATGCGGAATGGCAAAGCCGGAGGACATTCAGCCCTTTGCCGAGCGGATCTACAGCGAAAGCCAGCGGCTGATTTCCCTGGTGGAGGATATCATCAACCTGTCCCATCTGGATGAGGGCGGCAGCTACGAGTGGAAGGAGCTGGACCTGTATGCCGAGGCGGAACAGGTCCGGCAGAGTCTGGCGGAGATCGCAGGAGAAAAGGGAATCCGGCTTATGCTGGAGGGAGAACCGGTGATCATCCGGGGCGTTCCGGACCTGATCCACGGGATCGTGTATAATCTCTGCGACAATGCCATCAAGTACAACCGTCCGGAAGGCACCGTCACCATCTCTGTGTCCCGGGAGGGAAAAACGGCGGTGCTGGCGGTGAAGGATACCGGCATCGGCATCCCGGCGGAGGAGATCCACCGGATCTTTGAACGGTTCTACCGGGTGGATAAGAGCCGGTCCAAGGAGGTGGGCGGCACCGGACTGGGGCTGTCCATCGTCAAACACGCTGCCATGCTTCACGATGCCGCCGTGGAGGTGGAAAGCAAGGTTGGAGAAGGCACCACGGTGTTTGTCCGCTTCCCCGGACAATAGAAAGAGAAACAGTCTGTCGGGAAACCCTTTCCGACAGACTGTTTTTTTGGATGCACGGATGGCGGTGGGGCGGCATAGACTGAGGTGAAGAAAGCGAGGAGGATTTCCATGCGACCAGTTACCCCGTCCCATACCTCCGGAGATTACGGCCCGGAGCCTTTCGTGGTAAACATTGCCCGTGCGGCAGAGCAGAACCCCTTTTACCGAAAAACGCTGTGGACCGGCAGCCATCTGCAGCTCACCCTGATGTGTATTCCGCCCTGCGGAGAGATCGGATTGGAGGTCCATCCGGACAATGACCAGTTTTTGCGGCTGGAATCGGGCTGCGGAACGGTGTACATGGGTCCCCGGCGGGATCTGCTGCCGTTTTGCAGGCCCGTAGGAGGCGGCGATGCGATTTTTGTTCCGGCAGGGACCTGGCACAACCTGGTGAACACAGGGAAAATGCCGCTGAAGCTCTATTCCATCTATGCGCCGACTCATCATCCCCGGGGAACGGTGCACCGGACCAAAGCGGAGTCGGATGCCCGGGGAGACTGAGAAACCGGACGGACAGAAAAAAGGGAAAACAAAGGCCCGCGGAAATCCCCGGGCCTGTCGTGGACCTTGCAGATGGCATCATGGTATTCGTCGCCCAGGAAGTAATCCCGATCCTCGTCCTTGGGATCCGGGAAAATATCCCGCAGGAAATAGATGTGAAGCTGCTCCCAAAAGGCGGCAGCTTCGGCTTCCGTAATGGCTTCACGGATGGTAATCTGGTTTTTCATTTTCAATCCTCCATCATTGATTCGGAGGGTCAGGAAGCGTGCACCCTCCTCACACGATTCATTTTCATAAAAAACCACCCTTTCTGTAAAATATCTGTATTCTCACACCGGTGGCGGTGGGGATACCGATTTATTCAGCTTGAAGGTCAGTCCGTCGTATTCCTTCAATATGACGGCCTTCCCATTCAATCTCGAACTTCCGGCGAATGGCTTCCTCTCCGCCCACCGGGATATCGGAGGGGATTATGCCGTCCGTATCCCGGGGCTGGCTCCACCGGATGACCGCTTATCCTTTCAGGAATCCGCAGCAGCCCATCTCGGACAGTTCCCGAAAGCCTGCGGACCTGTAAAAGGCAATGGTTTTTGGCGTGATATCCGTGGCAAGCTGGATCTGGCGCACATGGCGGTATCGGTCCAGCAGCGCTTGCAGGAGAGCCGTGCCGACGCCTTTTCGCTGGTGCTCCGGGAACACCAGAATGTCCTGGACGAACACAATGGTATACCCGTCGCCCACGGCGCGGAGAAGTCCCAGAAGCTGCCCGCCCCGGTATGCGGCAAGGGTCAGCAGGGAGTTTTCGAATCCTTTCCGAAGCGTGTCCGGGTGATCCGTGTATGCGCTCCAGCCAACGCTGCGGTAAAGGGAGAGGATCTCGTCCTCCCGGTAAACGGTGTATTCACGAATTTCCATAGGGTTCCTCCAGAGGGGTGCGGCGGATTGCCCGCCGCCTTTTTACTGCGGCAGGACCGGAAGCTCCAGGAAGGAGGGGTGGGATGTGCCGCAAAACAGGGTGTCGTGGGAGACAACCATCTCTGCGGAAGTGCCGACCCGGGCGGAAACGTGATGGTTCCGGTCATATTTCGGGAAGGCGCTGCCCATGACCAGCAGCCGGATCCGGCTGCCCTTGCGGAACACGTTGCCGGTGTTGCCCATGCGCACCTGCAGCTTGCGAACCTCCCCGGGAGACAGCAGCTCCCGGCAATAGGTGTTGTTGTAGCTGGCGCGGACGGCACCGTCGGTGATGTTCAGGCTGCGGCCGTCGGGGAAAACCTCCGTGAGCTTGCAGATCACATCGGTATCCGGACAGTCGGACGAGACATACAGCTCTGCCCGGATCTCTCCGGTCACATTCAGGTCCCCGGTCAGCACATCGGAGGTGAAAACCGCCACATCCGGCCGGGACTCCAGAAGACGCTGGTCCTGACACTCGGCGGAGATTCCCGGAACTCTGGCGGGAATGGGATGGGTGGGATCGGAGTCGTAGCTTTCGGAGCCGTCTGCACCCGGCTGAGGCGCAAGGCTTCCGTCAGAGGCGGCAGCGGCGCTGCCGGTGCCGGAAAGATAGAGCCGCAGGGGCTGGGTGCCGGGAATGGGCCAGGTCTGCGCCTGGTGCCAGGTGTTGGTGCCCATGGAGAAATAGGTCACCGGAGGCTCTTGCAGCAGGCCGTTGTCCACGCCCTTCAGATGGCAGTCGAAGAACCGGATCAGGTGCTCCGTCAGATCCATGCCCATGGGGTAGACGGCCTGCCGGCCGAAGCTGCGCCAACCCACGCTGTCGGGGATCCGCTCTCCGTGGTTCCAGGGGCCCATGATCATTTTGCAGCCCCGAAGCCTCCGGGCACCGTCCGGCAGGGAAGCCATGGCAGTCCAGTTCTCAATGGGGCCATTTTTCGAGGTCTCATCGTACCAGCCGCCCAGGAAGAAGCAGGGGATGTCGATTTTGGAAAAATCGATGGGGCGGCCTTCCCGCTTGGGACCTTCCGGGTCGTCACATTCCACCACCCGGCGCAGGTAGTCCCGAAGGAACGGCAGACCTTCGATCTTTGCGGCGGGGTTGTCCCCCTCGGGGACAAAGGAGACCACTTCTCCAAAGCGGCCCAGGTATTGTTCTACCTGGCTGCGGATGCGGCTCCGGTCGGGTTCGGGAATGGTACATTCCGGACTGTACAGCCGGTCTCTTGCCCGCTCCAGCAGCCACATCAGGTGCAGAGACCCGGTGGTAA
The DNA here is from genome assembly GCA_029224785.1 of Bacillota bacterium. Taxonomy (GTDB): domain Bacteria; phylum Bacillota; class Clostridia; order Oscillospirales; family Oscillospiraceae; genus Faecousia. Next base: position 7,330 of record JAQXVF010000078.1, on the reverse strand, counting down.
AGCCGCCGGAATACTTGGGCAGGCCGCTTTGCTGCCAGGGAGCGATGGCCTTCAGGTGAGGAGGACGGGCTTCTGCCGCCAGAAGCTGGGTAAAACCGTAGTAGGAAAGGCCGTACATACCCACATTGCCGTCGCACCAGGGCTGGGCAGCCAGAAATTCGATGGTATCATAGCCGTCAGTGCGCTGGATTTCGCCGTCAAAGTCCGGCTTGCCCTGGGAATGACCGGTACCCCGGCAGTCCTGCACCACCACCCGGTAGCCTGCCTGGGCCAGAGGAATGGGATTCAGCCTTCCCCACTGGTAGGGGAAGGAGTCCTTCAGATAGGGAAAGCGCAGCAGAATCACGGGATAGGCGGCATCGTCGTTGGGACCGTAAATGTCGCAGCGCAGCACCACGCCGTCCCGCATGGGGATCTCAAAATCGTGAGTGAGGGTGATGTCTTTTTTCATGCAGAGCCTCCTTTGGAAATGTGGGAGAACGATCAGATCTCTTTGTACATGGCGGATGCGTCGTCCTTGCGGACGGTTTCTGCCACCTGCAGGACCTCCACGGCCAGAGTCCGGGGGCCCATGGTGACTTCGATTTTGTCGCCCACCTTCACATCGTAGCTGGCCTTGACCACCCGGCCGTTGACGCTGATGCGTCCGTTGTCGCAGGCTTCGTTGGCCACGGTGCGGCGCTTGATGAGGCGGCTGACTTTCAGATATTTATCCAATCGCATAAGTGTTCTCCTTATTTATCCACAGCCTTTTTCAGAGCTGCACAGGGATGAAAGACAGGGGTTTTTCCGGAGGGAATCTGGATGATGTCGCCGGTTTTTGGATTCCGGCCCACCCGGGCCTCCCGCCGGCGAACCTCAAAGGTGCCGAAGTTGGTCAGGGTGATCTTCTCTCCGGAGGCCAGGGCCTGGCACATGGCATCAAAAAGGGCCTCTGCCACGGCTTCCGTATCTTTTTTGGTAGCGCCGCTCATTTGAGCGGCACGGTGGATCAGGTCGGTTTTGTTCATGATTTCTCCTTTACAGATGCAGGAAGGAGGCGATCTTCTCCCCCTTGGGCAGAAGCAGGCAGTCCTCCCGGGTGATGGCCCGGAGCTTTACAGCACAGACGGCGTAGATCCCCACACCCACGAGAATGGGTACGGCGCAGAGGATCAGCTTTCCGGAGCGGCTGGTTTCCTCAAAGAACCGGCCGAGCAGATGGTAGACCCCGAAAACACAGGCACCCATAATCAGGGAAGACACCGCGGACCGGAGGTAGTTGCGGATGATGGAGGGCTTGTGGTTCATGACCCGGCGCATTCCGACGATGTTCAAAATGGCTACCAGAATGTTGCACAGGGTGGCGCCGATGGGAACGCCCACAATGGACAGCCGGGGGTTGCCCACCAGGAAGTAGACCAGCACCAGCTTCACAATTCCGGCAAAGAGGATGTTGATTACCGGCAGGGTGGCGTGGCCGTTGGCCTGCATAATGGCGTTGGTGACCTGGACTGCGGCGTAGAAGTACAGGCCGATGCCCAGCGTGGCCATCAGAGCAGCGGCAAGATCCAGGTTGGTGCCGGTGTAGCTGCCCAGCAGAGCGGTGACAGGCCGGGCCATAACCGCCAGGCCCACGGCACAGGGAGAGGCGATGAGACCGGCGATCCTTGCCACGGATTCCTCGGTGGCCCGGGCATTCCAGAGGTCTCCCAGGGTCAGGTGACTGGTGATGGCGGGAATGATGCTGATGGTCAGGGGGGTAATAAAGGCGCAGGGCATATTGTAAATGGTCCGTGCCATGTCATAGATGCCCTTCATCACATCCGCCTGGTCCTGGGTAAAGCCGGTGGACAGAAGCTGGCCCATATACAGGTTGGTCTCGATGACGTACAGGGATTCCAGACCGGCGGAGCCGATGGTAATGGGCACCGCCACGGCCAGCAGCCCCTTCAGAATGGAGCGGTAGCTGCCGGGGGCTTCTTCGGAATGGGGAAGCTGATGGTAGGCTTTGTGGAATTTGGCACCCATGAAGAGGGAGGCTGCCAAAGCGCCGAAGGTGACGCCCAGAATGGCGCCGCCGGCGGCAAAAGCCACATCATCGGTCAGACGGTAGACGGCAACGGCAGCGGCAACGCCTACGAACAGCTTGCAGGCGGCTTCGATGATCTCGCTGATGGAGGTGGGGAGCATATTGCCCTGCCCCTGGAAAAAGCCCCGGTAGGTGGACAGCAGACAGACCAGAAACGCGCAGGGGCCCAGACAGGTAATGGCCACCCAGGCGTTGGGCTGGTGTTGGAAATTGGCAAGCTGGTGGCTGAACAGGATCATCAGGGCGGAGCTGACGGCGCCCAGAGAAAGAAACAGGATGCGGGCGGTTTTGTAAATCCTGCGAACCTGCTGATAGTGGCCCTGGGCGGCTGCTGCACTGATCATCCGGCTGACGGCCACCGGCAGTCCGGCGGTGGAGATCAGCAGCAATACGGAATAGACCTGATAGGCGGTGCTGAAATAGCCGAAGCCCTGCTCACCGATGATGGCGTTGAGGGGGATTTTATACAGGGCGCCGGCAAGCTTGACAAACAGCATTGCCATGGTCAGCAGGGCCGCGCCGTGAAGAAACGTCTGCTTGTTGGAATTGGATTCAGACATGAAAAGACTCCTTCCGCTCATGAACGGTCCTGGGAAAACAGGAGAGGAATGGCGTATTCGGTCAGCTCCTTCACCACTTCCGGAAGATCAATGGTGGGGAATGTGCCGCTGCGGTACAGGATTTTGCCGCGGACCATCGTCATGGCCACATCACCGCCCTTGGCGCTGTACACCAGACCGTTGAGCACGTTGTGGCAGGGGATCAGATGGGGGGCGGAGAAATCCAGCAGGGCAAGATCCGCGTCCATGCCAACCTGCAGCACTCCGCACTGGCTCGCTCTGCCCTGAGCCATGGCACCGCAGACGGTGGCCATCATCAAAACCGCAGAGGAGGGCATGGCGGTGGGATCGTTTCCCCGGGTGCGGGCAGACAGAGCAGCAGCCCGCATGACCTCAAACAGGTCCAGATTGCCGGCGGACACGGCACCGTCGGTGCCCAGAGCCACGTTCATGCCGGCTTTGACGCAGGCGGAGATGTCTGCGGCAGGCAGACCGGCCTTGGCCTCTGCCAGAGGCAGCGCCACGGCAGTGACTTTTTTCCGGCCCAGCAGAAGGCGGTCCTCCGGGGTGAGACAGGCGCATCCGGCGGCGGTGGCGGGGACATTGAAAACGCCGTGGCAGGACAGCAGCTCCGCCGGGGAAAGACCGCTGCGGTCCAGGCAGGATTCGGTCTCACTTTCCGTTTCCGCAAGGTGGAGCTGGATTCCCAGTCCCTGCTCGGCGGCGTAGCCTACCAGTCCCTCCCAAAGGGGGTAGTTGCTGGTGTATTCGGCGTAGATGCCGGCATCGATGCGGATCCGGCCGTTGTCGTAGCCGTTCCACTTTTCTGCCACCCGGCAGAGCTCCCGGCACTGGGGATCGGTGGAGAAGTCAAACTCCTCGCTGACATCCTGGAACCGGTAGGCAGACAGGGCCAGGTTGGCCTTGATCCCAGCCTGTGCCACGGCCTGGGCTGTGGCGTCAGGGTAGTAATACAGGTCGGAGACCGAGGTGATCCCGAATCGCAGGCATTCCGCAATGCCCAGCAGGGCAGCGGCTTTTGCACAGCGGGAGTCCATTTTGGCCTCTTTTTTCAGCAGGTTTTCCAGAGCTTCTGTGTTGGAAAGGTCATCCAGACAGCTCCGAAGCACGGTGGTGGCAAGATGGGTGTGGCAGTTGATCAGACCGGGCATGGCCACCATGCCGGTGCCCTCGATGATGGTTTTCGGCTGCTCCTTGGGGGGGACAGAGTCCAGATAGGCGATCTTCCCGTCGGCAATGCCAAGATAGCCGCCGAAGATCACCTGCATCTGAGGATTCATGGTGACGACGGTGACATTGGAAATCAGGGTATCCATGTTAGTTCCTTCCTTTCATCAGCGCAAAAAGGGCCTGCTTCTGCTCCAGAACCCGGGAGATCATCTGGATATACTGCTCCGGGAATTTGGGGTTGTGGAATCGCTGAAGGCTCCCGTCCGGCAGGCTGACCTTGTTCATTCCGCCGCCGCCCAGGGACAAAATGGTGTGGACCTCCTCCATCATGTAGATGTTGTACAGGCAGTCCATGCCGTCCCGGCTCCAGCCTACGTTTTCAAAGCTGCCGGACATATATTTCTGACGGTACAGGTAATAGGGCTTGTAGGATAGTGTATGCAGCCTTTCGGATGCATAGGCGACCATCCGGGCAACTTCCTGTCCGGAGGGCAGATCCACACGCTTTTCAAACAGATCGGCGCCTTTTTTCAGAGCCAGGGTGTGCACGGTGATGTTGGAGGGGTTCAGCGCTGCCACGGTGTCCAGAGAATGGCGGAACCCTTCAAAGGTGTCGGTGGGAAGGCCGGCGATCAGGTCCATATTGACGGCATCAAAGCCCGCATCCCGGGTCTGCCGGTAGGCGCGGAGGATGTCAGAGGCCGTGTGGGGCCTGCCGCTGGCACGAAGAACGGAGTCCACCATGGACTGGGGGTTGATGCTCATGCGGTTTGCTCCGTGCTGCCGGATCAGGCGCAGCTTCTCCGGGTCCAGTGTGTCCGGACGGCCGCCCTCCACGGTGTATTCCAGGCACCGGGAGAGATCGAAATGCTCTGCAATGGCCTCCATCAGCACCGCCATCTGAGAAGAAGAGAAGGTGGTGGGGGTGCCGCCGCCGATGTAGATGGTGCGGACATGGCAGCCGGACTCAGCCAGAAGCCGCCCGGTCTCCCGGATCTCCAGCAGGAGGGCCTGCAGGTATGGTTCCAGCAAATCCGTCCGTTTTCCCACGGAACGGCTGACAAAGCTGCAGTAGGCGCAGCGGGTGGGGCAGAAGGGAACGCCCACATACAGGGAAAGATCCCCGGGTGACAGCTTCTCCGCGGCCTGCTGGGTGGAAACGGAGCAATCCACTGCCAGCTTCCGCCGGCGGGGAGTCACATAGTACACATCCCGGAGCAGCTTTTCTGCGCTTTCCGGGGTGCCGCCCTCCATCAGGTGGCGGGTGGTGATCTTGGTGGGGCGAACGCCTGCCAGGGCTCCCCAGGCCGGCAGCTCCGGCAGCAACTGGATGGCAGCCAGGTAATAGCTTTGCTGCAGGGCTCTGCGGCGCAGGCGCACCGTTTCCCGGTCGGCACGAAGCCGCCGGGAGGCGGTGGCGGTTTTGCCGTTGTATGTAATGTTTGCCGTGGCGGTAAGCCATATCTTCCCCCGGTGGAGGGTGGAGACGGCGCTGCCCTCCTCTGTTTCACCGGATTGCTCCGGGAACAGGGCGAGCTGAAGCTGCTCCACGGCATAGCGGTCGTCATGGCCGCACAAAGTCAGTTTCATAGGAAGTCCTCACAAAAAGGGATTGCATTGCCGCTCTTCCGACAGCGTGGTGGCGGGGCCGTGGCCGGGGAATACCCGGTAGTCTCCCGGAAGGGCCGCCAGGCGGGCCAGAGAACGGCGGATCTGCGGGGCGGAGCCACCGGGAAGGTCGGTACGTCCGCAGCTTCCGGCGAACAGAGTGTCGCCGGAGAAGAGGGCGTCCTGACACAGAAGGCACACGGAGCCGGAGGTATGGCCCGGAGTCTGCAGAACCTGCAGGGTCAGCCCGGCCAGATGCAGGGTGTCTCCCTCCCTGTAGGCATGGGTGTAGTACAGGGGACCGGCAGTGAGCATAGGCGGCATGGCGCAGTCCTCGGTGCACAGGTACACCGGGCAGCCGTATTCCGCAACCAGTTCCCGGACACCGCCCACATGGTCAAAATGGCCGTGGGTCAGCAGGATGGCTTCGGGGGTCATGGAATGCTCCCGGAGAAACGCCATGACGATCTCCGGGGTGAAGCCGGGATCCAGGATGCAGCAGGTATCGCTGCCTTCCTCCCGGATCAGATAGCAGTTGGTCTGATAATCTCCCAGGGGGAGAACGTGGATTTCGATCATGATTCACCTCTTCTGGGGGTGTCCAAAAGCTGGTCCGTGTCCAGGATCAGGGTCACGGGCCCGTCGTTGAGGGATTCCACCTTCATGTCGGCACCGAAGGTACCGTGCTGAGGGGGATACCCCAGTTCTTCACAGATGGCAAGGAAGTGCTCATACAGAGCGTTGCCCAGCTCAGGGCCGGCAGCACCGGTGAAGCTGGGACGGCGGCCCTTGCGGCAGTTTCCGTACAGAGTAAACTGGCTGACCACCAGCACCTGTCCGCCTACGGCATCCAGGCCCAGGTTCATTTTTCCGTTTTCATCCTCGAAAATCCGCAGGGAAAGGGCCTTTTCTGCCAGGGCACGGCACTCCCGTTCCGTGTCCTGAGGGCCGACACCCAGCAGGATCAGAAAACCCTGTCCGATTTGACCGGTGACCACGCCGTCAATGGTGACGGAGGCGTGTTTGACACGGGTAAGCACTGCGCGCATGACATTTCCTCCTTAATTCTGGCCTCTCCGGGCGCTGAGAACGTCCCGGATGCTCAGCAGTTTGGTGCGGATGGTTTCCAGCTCGGCCACGTTTTTGACCTCAAACCGGACGGTAAAGACGCTCTTTCCGCTGGGAAGGTCCTTGCCGTTCAGCTCCTTGACCCGGATCCGGCAGGTGGACATGACGGTGGCCACGTCCAGCAGCAGACCGTCCCGGGTGATGCATTCCAGTTCCAGGGTGGTGTCAAAGGGCTGCTCGTCCTCGTTTGCCCAGCGGACCCGGACCCAGCGGGCTTCCTGCCGGGGATCGTCGCGGTGGGCGGCGTTGGGGCAGTCCGCCCGGTGGATGGAAACACCGAAGCCCTTGGTGATGAAGCCGGTGATGGCGTCGCCGGGGACGGGGGTGCAGCACTTGGAGAACTTGATCATACAGGAGTCGATGTCCTCCACGATGACGCCGTTGACGGCGTGACGGTTCCGCTTCATTGCCTCGGATTCCGGAGAGATCCGCAGGGGACTGGGAGCTGCTTTTTCTGCCTGGACCTTAATGGAGCGGTTGATGTCGTCCCGGATCCGGCCCACGGCCTTCACGGCGGTGAGGCCGCCGTAGCCGATGGCGGCGTACATATCGTCCCAGTTGTCAAAGGACAGCTTTTTCAGCAGAAGGCTCTCCAGTTCGGGATCGGAAAGGGCGGACAGGGGAAGGCCCACCCGCTTCATTTCGGACTCGAAGCTGGCCTTTCCGTGGATGATGTTCTCTTCCCGCTTCTCTTTTTTGAACCACTGCTTGATTTTGGTCCGGGCCTGGTTGCTCTTGCAGATGTTCAGCCAGTCCCGGCTGGGGCCTTTGG
>JAQXVF010000077.1 GCA_029224785.1 Bacillota bacterium | reverse complement strand
GTACGACTTTGCAGCCAAAATTGGAGGGGATGCCGTCAAGGTGCGCAGCATCACCCCGCCCGGGGCTGAACCACACAGATACCCCAGTCCAGCCCCAGAGCCTCGTTCATCTCATCCACCATCCGCGCGGCAAAGGCCCGTAGGAAACGCCCCTCTCCGAACATAAGCACACGCTCGCAGGCAGGCCGCTGCCAGCCTGAAACATATTGACTGCTGATTTCTTCCATGTTCGCCTCCTGTCCTTAGTATACTGTGCCTACCGCATTCAGGCCATGGTGGATTTTGCCCTCTGACGTTCCAGGCAAAAATCCTGCCCACCCATGCTATAGTGACAGCCTTTGGCGCAAAAAGAGGATGATTTGCAAAAAAGGGCTTGCAATATGCGGCCTTTTACGATAAAACCTTATTGGAATATGATGATAGCTAGGAGAGATGCATCCGTGAACAAGAGCTATACCATGAAGATCGCGGGGCTCACCCGCGACCTGCCGCTTTGCCGCGTAAACGATCAGCTTTATATCGGCGCCTTCATTATCTTTGGCGATGTGGAGCTGACACGCGCCTGCGCCGCTGCCCTGCTGGAGAAGGCGCCGCCCCATGACATTATGATCACCGCCGAGGCCAAGGGCATTCCGCTGATCTATGAGATGGCCCGCCAGGCCGGCGAGAACCACTATATCATTGCCCGCAAAGCGCCTAAGCTGTATATGCAGGATGTGGTTTCCACCGACGTAAATTCCATTACCACCGATCATCTGCAGTCGCTGTACCTGGGCCACGATGAGGTCGAGCTGATCCGCGGCCGCCGGGTGCTCATTGTGGACGATGTGATTTCTACCGGAGAATCCTTGGAGGCCATCGAACGGCTGGTCACCCAGGTGGGTGGAAATATCGTGGGCCGTATGGCCATTCTGGCTGAGGGCGATGCCCAGAACCGCAGCGACCTGATCTATCTGGAGAAGCTGCCTCTGTTCCATCCCGACGGCACCGTGATGGGCTGATCTCTTTCCATAAGAAAATCCGCAGGGGATCCTGCGGATTTTTTGTATAAAAGGGCTTTCCTGCTGCCTACGCGGTTTCTCCTCCCGAAACGCTTCTTCGGGGTACTTTCAGAGAAGTCCGGGAAGCCCGCTTTCGGGCCGTTTTTCCGTATATCAGGGCCCAGCCCACCGCCGACAGCACCAGCCCGGCTCCCAGATCGATCACCGAGTGCTGCTTGACGAACACCACGGACACACTGATGAGCAGCGCCAGCCCCATCCATCCGGCCTTCGCACCCTTGCTCCGGATGGTTCCGGCATCCAGGGCCCCGAAGCCCGCCGCCATGGAGCCAAGCACATGGATGGAGGGACACACGTTGGTATTGGTATCAAAAGCGTAGAACGCTGCCATGAACCGGGTCAGAGAATTGTCCCGGGGGAACACCGCCGGCCGCAGGTCCTGCCGTGTGGGAAACAGAAGGTAGATGAGGATCGTCACCCCGTAGGTGAAGATGATGAACTTCATCATGTTGGAAAATGCCCGGGGGTCCCTGAAAAAGAGGTAGCCCAGCATCCCCGGCAGAAACAGAAACCATGCCAGATAGGGAATCAGGAACCACTCACAGAAGGGGATCCATTCGTCCATGGCGCAGCGTACGCTGTAACAATCCGCCGCCGGTCGAAACAGCTCCAGGCAGAAAAACAGCAGCCCGAACACCGGCCAGTGCAGCAGCAGAAGCACATGGCGATACGCGGGAGAGGTGAGGTTTCGCAGGCACAGCCGCCCATTGTTCATCCAAAGACCACATCCTTTCATGCTCTCCCCATGGTAGCCTCCATATTTGAAAGGATTGTGAACAAACAGTGAAAATCTTTCTCCGTGTTTACTTTTCCCCTGTTTTGTGTTATCATGACCACAGGAATTGGAGGATCTTTCAATGATTATGGACAATACTTACGTCCGGATCGATATGGATGCGATCCTGGAAAATATCAACGCCGTCAAGAAAAAGGCCCAGGTCCCCGTCATGGCCATCGTCAAGGCCGACGCCTACGGTCATGGCGCGGTGCAGGTCGCCCGGCTCCTGCAGCCGGTGTGCGGCTTTTTCGGCGTCTCCTCCATGTCTGAGGCCCGGGAGCTTCGTCAGGCCGGCATCACCTGTCCCATCCTGATTTTAGGGCAGACCCCGGTGTCCGCCTTCCCCGCCGCCGTCCGGCAGGGGATCCGCCCCGCCATTTTCCGCTATGAGGATGCGCTTGCCCTTTCCCGGGAGGCTGTGCGTCAGGGCAGAAACGCGCCGTTTCACATCGCCGTGGACACCGGCATGAGCCGTATCGGCTTTCAGGCCACCGAAGAATCCGCCGACATCTGCCGGGAGATCTGCTCGCTGCCCGGGCTGATCCCCGAGGGCATTTTCAGTCACTTCGCCACGGCAGACTGCGCCGATCTGAGCCGTGCGCATGCCCAGGCCCAAAAGTTTGACGACTTCTGCCGGATGCTTGGGAAGCGGGGAGTCTCCATCCCCATCCGGCACCTGAACAACTCCGCCGGTCTGATCAATTTCCCCCATCACTATGAGATGGTCCGCTCCGGTATCGTCACCTACGGCCTGTACCCCAGTGACCAGGTGGATCCGGGCCTTCTGAAGCTCCGCCCCGCCCTGGAGTGGCACAGCCGCATCACTCACATCAAGACGTTGGAGGCCGGCCGGGAGATCAGCTACGGCGGCACCTTCGTCACCCCCTGTCCCATGACCGTCGCCACCATTCCCACCGGCTACGCCGACGGCTACCGGCGGTGTCTTTCCGGCCGGTTTCATGTGCTGATCCGCGGTCGAAAGGCCCCCATTCTGGGCAGAATCTGCATGGACCAGATGATGGTGGACGTGAGCCACATCCCGGATGTGTCCCTGGAGGACGATGTGGTGCTCCTCGGCAGCAGTGGGGAGGAGACCATCACCGCCGAAGAGCTGGCTGATGCTGCCGGCACCATCCATTACGAGATCATCTGCGGCGTCAGCCGCCGTGTCCCCAGGATCTACGTCCAGGGGGGCAAGGTGGTCCACACGGTCCGCTATTTGCTGGATTCCGATTCCGGAGGTACTGTATGAATTCCAAAGCCTATCACGAAACCGCTGACCGGGCCCTTGCCCGGGCAAGCTACGATCCCCGCAGACTGGTGCTGATCCACATGGGCGTCACCTGCCTGCTGTCCGCCCTGCTGCTTCTGCTGGATTTCCTGTTGGAAAAAGGCATCGGCTCCACGACCTCCGGTCTGTCCGGCATGGGCTCCCGGGCCGTTCTCTCCACCGTCCAGAGTCTGCTGCAGTCCCTCCAGATGGCGTTTCTGCCCTTCTGGTCCGTGGGCTACACCTATGCCACCCTGCAGATCCTCCGGGGGCAGGAGGCCGGCCCCCGCTGCCTGCTGCAAGGCTTCCGGATTTTTCTTCCGGTGCTGACCTCCACCCTTCTGATGCTTCTGACCTGCATCGGTGTCCTGATGCTGGTCTCCATTGTGGCAGTACAGCTTCTGTCCTTTACTCCCTTCGGAGCCAATTTGCTCTCCGCAGCGGAGCCGCTTCTGGCCTCCGGCATGGCCCAGATGGACGAGGCCGCCCTGCTGGCGGTCTATGACGCGGTGCTGCCCATCTCCATGATCTCCTTCGCTGTTTCCGCACTGGCACTTTTCGTATTCAGCTACCGCTTCCGGCTGCTGTATTTCACCGTGTGCGACGATGCCCAATACGGCGGACGCATCGCCCTGTTTACCAGCCGCAAGCTCATGCAGGGCTGCAAGATGGAGCTGTTCCGTCTGGACCTGCATTTCTGGTGGTATTATCTGATCCTGGCGCTGCTGACGGTGCTGGCCTATGGGGATATGTTCCTCTCCATGGTGGGGATCCGGCTTCCCTGGAGCAGCTCCGTCTCCGCCGCCGTGTTCTATGTGCTGTACGTTCTGGGGACGCTTGCGGTGTCCGTTCTGGCAAAAAACACCGTCTCCGTGGCGTATGCCGCATTCTACCAGGAAAAGCGCCGGCAGTTTCAGGAGAAAATGCAGGAAATGAACCCCTCCTCCCCCCGCTGAGTGCCGGAAAATCCCGGATGCGTCCGGAAATGGAATTTTTGTCCGGGTCTTTCGGATTTTCCCTTTTCTTTTCCGAATCAATACGTTATCATGGTGGTAACCACCAGAAAAGGAGTGCTGCACTATGAAACAGGAAATCTCACCCATGGAATACGCCTCCCATATTCTGCAAGCCCTGCCCAAGGGCATCCTGCTGACCACCCGGGCAGAGGGCCGGGACGACACCATGGTCATTGGCTGGGGACATATGGGAATTCTGTGGGGCAAGCCCGTCTTCATCGTCTATGTGCGGGAAAGCCGCTTTACCAAGACGCTGCTGGACAAGAACCCGGAGTTCACCGTCAACGTCCCACTGGATGCTGTGGATCCCCGGGTGATCGCCGTCTGCGGCCGGCAGTCCGGTCGTGACGTGGACAAATTCGCCCTGTGCGGGCTGACCCGGGAGCCCGGACGGTCCGTGTCCGTTCCCGCTATCCGGGAGCTGCCCCTGACTCTGGAGTGCAAGGTCATCTACTCTCAGCGCCAGGAACGGAATGCCATCGGCCAGGAGGTGCTGGACCGTTACTACGCACCCACCGAAGCCGATCCCGAGGGCGACATCCACACCGCCTACTATGGCCTGATCGTGGACTCCTACATTGTAAAAGAATCCTGAAAAATGCCGCCCCCGGGGGCGGCATTTTCACACCCCCCTCCGTATGAGCCACGCATACGGAGGGGGGTCCGCGGCATCCTGCGTCTGCATCAGGCCGTTTTCTTCCGTGTCAGAAACCATCCAAGCCCGGCACCTGCAAAGATGACCGGCGATGCCCGGACAAAGCCCCATTCCAGCGCATGAAATGCCGTTGCGAGGACAGCGGTTTCCGGATCTGCATAGTTCCACTGCCGGTAAGGGCTTTGAAAGACCATCAGGGCCGCAAAAACGGCGGCGGTCAACACACACACCGAGAAAAACAGCCAATGGAGAGCCGTTCGCCCTGCGGCTTTTCGCTGTGCAAGCTGCAGATTGATGGCCTCCAGCTTTTCGGAGATCACGCTCCGGTCATCCGGTTCCGGCTCCGTCACCGTCTCTCCCAGAAGTGTGCTAACCGGAGTCTCCAGTATCTCCGACAGGGCAATCAGCAGTTCCGCATCCGGCACGGAAAGACCGGTTTCCCATTTGGAGATTGTCTGCCGTACCACATGGAGCCTGACGGCAAGTTCCTCCTGGGAAAGACCCCTGGATTTTCGGATGGTTTTGATATTTTCGCTTAGCATTGGGGATATCCTCCTTTTCGGTTGATAACACAATTCTATGCAAAGCTGCCCGTTGCTGCAAGCAACGCAGATTACCATCTTCCTCCGGAACGATCAAACACCCGAACATTGCGGTTCGGGTGTTTGATCGTCTCTGAAAAGATCGGTCATCCCACCCGGTTTTCGTAGATGGGGACGTCGCCTTCTTCCTCTTTGTTGAAATAGAAATCCAGAATGTCCTTTGCCACGGGAGCCAGGTTGGGGCCGTGGGCGATTCTCTCGCCGTAGAGGGCAATGGCAATCTCCGGGTCGTCCACCGGTGCAAAGCAGATCAGGGCACCGTTTGCCGAGCCGGCACCGGAATGGTCCGCCGTACCGGTCTTGGCGGCTACCCGGATCTTGTTGTACTGCTCCATGACGGTGCCGCCCAGGGTGCCGGAGTAGTCGTATACCACCATCTGCATACCTTCCAGATACGTCTGGTAGGTCAGATCCGAAATCTCCAGCTTGTATTCCACCTTCGGCAGATTCTCCACCAGCAGGCTCCGGTAGTCCGCGGACACTACCCGGTTCAGGAATGTGGCCCGCATCCGGGTGCCCTTGTTTGCCAGGGCAGCGGTATACACACACATCTGCATGGGGGTGAACTTGTTTTCCGACTGACCGATGGCCGTCAGGACCTGGTCGCCCTGATACCACTGGGAATCGTCGCCGGTGTACAGCAGTTCCTTGGTTTCCGGATTGGATCGGTGGCCGATCTCCTCATACAGTTCCACGCCGGTGGGCTCTCCCAGGCCAAAGGCTTTGGCGGTGCTGTCGATCTGCTCCAGGGTCAGCATATCACCCATGGTGTAGAAGAAGTAGTTGCAGGAGACCATCAGGGCCTCTTTCACATTGATGGAACCGTGGGTGGCGCCCACGTCATTGTACAGCATACAGGCAGGGGAAAAGCCGTCGTATTTATTGAACACGCCCTCGTCCTTCACCAGAGTATCGGGGTTGATCACGCCGGCTTCCAGCGCCGCCACTGCCACGGATACCTTGTACACCGATCCGGGAGGATAGGTGCCCAGCAATGCCCGGTTGAACAGGGGCTGGTTGGGAGACTCAATGATCTGCTGGTATTTTTCGGAAAAATGCGCCAGGTCAAAGGTGGGGTAGCTGGCGCAGGCCAGCACCTGGCCGGTCTTGACGTCCATGACCACGGCGGCAGCGCCCTGGGCGTCCTGTCCTCCGTCCCGAAGGTTCCGTTCCGGGTCAGACAGGTATTGCATCTGGGCAGCCAGAGACTCCTCCACCAGCATCTGCAGGCTCATATCAATGGTTACTTCCACGTTGTTGCCGGATTTCGGCTCCGTCAGGTAGGTGGAGGACACAATGGTGCCGTCACTGAGGAATTCGTCCACACGCCAGCCGTCGGTTCCGTGAAGATACTCCTCAAAAGCGGCCTCAAATCCGCTCTGGCCCACTTCGGCATCCATGGAGTACCCCAGTTCTTTGTAGTACTCCCACTGTTCCTCAGTCATGGCGCCCAGATTGCCCAGAATGTGGGCAGCGCAGGAGGTGTTGTATTCCCGGACCGTGGAGGCTTCCACCCGCAGGCCCGGGGTGTTCAGTTCCAGAATCTGCATACGGACATCGTCCGCCGCATCCTCCAGGAACACATAGGTGGGCAGGTTGGTCAGCTCTGCCCGGAGGGAAAGCTCGTAGCGCAGACCGATGACCAACCGGGCATCCTCGTCGGTCCAATCCTTGGGGATGCCGTAAAAGGAGCGCAGCCTGGAGACCAGCAAGGGCGCAGTAACGTCCGAGTCCAGGGCTGCCCGCTGGGTAAGGAAGGTCTGGAAGTATTCCCGCCACATGGAGGAATAGGAGTCCAGCGTATAGGTAAAGGGCCGTTCCATGGTCACCGGGAAGTGCTCGATGTACTCCACGCCCAGGCTCCGGCAAAGCTTTGCCAGTTCCAGCAGATCCTGATTGGGCGTGTCGGAGCACTGCAGCACGATGTGGTTGAACACCAGGTCATAGCTGGCCCGGTTGCTGACCATCACGTTGCCGGACAGGTCCAGAATGTCTCCCCGGGAGGCTTTCACCCGGGTCAAGGAGGTGTAGGTGGTCACGTTGTCCTTATCGCCCGCGGTCTCCACCACCTGGAGCCGGTACAGGCGAACGGAATAGAACCCCAGCACCAGGCACACGATCAGGACGAGAATGCCGCTTCGGAATTTTGTCAGTCTTTCCATGTGGTTCCTCCCGTCTTCCCAATGGCCCGCAGCAGGGGATACAAAACCGGAATGGAGACCAGGGTGTTCACGCCGGTCATCAATGCTCCGGGCCAGGCCCCCAGGTGGGTCCGTCCCATCATCAGCACGATGGCAAAGTTGCACAGTTCATACAGACCCACGGCTCCGCCGGCGCACAGAAATACGGCGCCGAAGCCCTGCTGCAGGTAGCCCCGGCGAAATACCGTGGCAAATACCCCCAAAAAGGGCAGCAGAACAATGACGAAATGCCCCGGAGAGGATCCGGAAAACTGGTAAAACAGGGCAATGGCCAGGGCGAATTTCCCCCCGGACCAGGTGTCCTCCAGCAGGCAGACCACCATGACGGCGGCCACCAGCATATCTACCGTTCCCCCGAAGGGGCGGAACAGGCTGAAGGCCACGTCCTGCAGCACCAGCAAAAACACGCACAGCAGGGAGTAAAGGGACCACTTCAGAATCCGCATCCGCTGCTGCGGCGTCAGATACAGCCGGTCCATCCAGTTGCTGCCGGAGCGATCCGGCTTAAACTCGTACTTTTTCATACTATCCTCACTGGGAATCGAAAGCAGTGATGATAAAGACCTGCTCCAGATTCTCGATATCTGCCGAAGGTTTCACAATGGCGTACTTGGCGATGCCGGTGTCATCAAAGCCGGCATCCACAATATTGCCCAGCACCAATCCCCGGGGATACACGGTGGAACCGGAGGTCATCACCTGATCGTTGTTGCGAATCACGGCTGCGGAGGACACATATTCCATGCGCAGCATCCCGGCCAGGCCGGTGTTGTAGGCACCCCGCACCACGCCGTTGTAACCGGAGGCGGAGATCACGGCGCTGATCTCGATGGAGGCGTCCAGAATGGACTTGACCACCGCATAGTTGCTGCCTGCCTCCGTCACCAGCCCCACCACCTCGCCGTTGGCGGTGACGGCGCACATTCCGGTCTCCACACCGGAAGCGGTGCCCTTGTTGATGGTAAAGGAGCTGCTCCATTCGTTGGCATTCCAGGAGATCACATAGGCATCCACCGGTTCGTAGCTTTCGTTGGCAGACTTCAGTCCAATCAGCGCCCGCAGCCGGTCGTTCTCCCGGGAGACAACGTCCGCCCGGCGGGCGTTGTCCTGCATATTGGCCAGTTCTTCCTTCAGCTTCTTGTTTTCGGCTTCCAGCGCCTCATAGCGGAACATATAGCCGTACAGCTTTTCCGCCTGTCGGGTAAGTCCGTTGGCGGCGCTGCGCACCGGGGCAAGGGCGCTTTGCACCAGGGTGCCTGCCAGGCTTTTTTCCGTCAGGCTGTCGGCAATGGTCAGTCCCACCGCCAGCAGCACTGCCAGAAGCAGCAGCAGCCGCAGCCGCCGGTCCACAAAATGTCTCATTTCCCGTCCTCCATCCATTCCGGGGCCAGGTTCTGCAGCAGCTTGCTCAGCCGGCACACCGGCAGGCCCATTACGTTGTAGTAATCGCCATCGATCCGCTCGGTGAACAGGGCAGCACCGCCCTGGATGCCGTAGGCTCCGGCCTTATCCATGGGTTCGCCGGTGGCGATGTAGCCGAGGATCTCCTTCCGGGTCAGCTCCCGGAAATAGACGTGTGTGATCTCCGTGCTGGTAATGCACCGCTGGCCCACCTTGACGGTCAGGCCGGTCATCACCTGGTGATCCCTGCCGGACAGCAGGGCCAGCATCCGCTCCGCGTCCTGGGGAGACCCGGGCTTCCCCATCACCATTCCGCTGCACACCACAATGGTGTCCGCCGCCACTACGATGTCCTCCGGCCCCGCGTCCACGGCGGACGCCTTCCGAAGGCTCACCTTGGCCACTTCCCGGGCCGGATCCCCGTGGGGATCCATGGTTTCGTCAATCCTGGGCGACTGGACGGAGAAAGGTTTTCCGAACAGGGCCATCAATTCCCGCCGCCGGGGCGACTGGGATGCCAAAATCAAATTCATGGGTTCACTCCTTGTCGTTTTCCAATCATTCCACGCCCCGCAGGTACAGTCCGCGGGTGCAGGCTCCGGGGTCAAAGGCCGCGCCGCTCTGATAGGCGGCCAGCACCCGGTCCACTTCCTTTGCGTTCTCCGTGGTAAAGTACAGCCGGCTGGCCCAGATACCAAGCTGGGCAAGATCCTCCCGGCGGTCCAGCCAGTACAGCTTTTTTCCGTTGAGCAGTACGCTGCGGCAGGTTCCGCCGTCCCGGATCACCGGGAAATCGGCGCCGGTCTTGTCCGTCAGCCGGATGCTGCCAAGATGGCAGCTGCACTGGCCGGTACGGTTTTTCATCAAACAGTTTTCCATGACCATCAGAGGCATTCTGCCGTAGCACAGCAGCTCGCAGGCGGCAGCCTTGCTCACGTCCCGGATCTGAGGCATGGTCATTTCCATGCTCAGGGTAACGGAGGCCATTCCCATCCGCCACAAAGAATTGACGGCCACGGAGTTGTACACATTCAGACCGAAGTCTCCCCGGACGGCGAAGCCCTGGTCCAGCATGGGACGGATCAGGCCGATGTTGCCCACCAGCACCTCCCGGACACCCCAGTCCCGCACCCGGGCAAGCTGCTGGTTCAGTGCGGACATCTCCGGGTCGTGGACGATCCGGGGAAGCACCGCCGCCACCCGCACCTGGGCCGCAAGCTGGCGGGTCATTTCCCCGTCGGACGCCAGCAGGTGCAGAGGCACATACAGCACCTCCGGCTTTGCCCGCAGCAGACGCAGGGTGATCTGCTCCAGCTCCGTCACCTGTACCGTCAGGGCAGGGGCGCTCCGGCGGCTGTTCACCCGGGTGATCCGGGGCATTTTATGGATCTCCGGAGGCTCCACCCGGCCCCGCTGGGCTGTCAGCTGGTCCAGCACCTCCCGGCGCATCCCATTGACCGCAGAGGCAGGCAGCATCAGTCCTCCCTCTACCCGGACATCGGCATGGACGCAGCGGTAGGGGGTGCCGCCGGTCTTGCTCAGCCGGCCTGCCAGCATCTCCGCCGTCAGGGGCAGATTCCGGGCAATCTCCGGCACGGGGCCTTCCGCATAGCCCACATGGCCGTCCCGATCCTCTCCCCGGAGGAAGCAGCCGGTACCGGTGACCTCCATGGTAAAATGCACATCCACCAGGCCCCGCTCCGCAGTCTCGTAGCTCTGCCGGGCATCCTCCAGCCAGCGGGGATCCTCCGGCTTGTCCTCCCGGATGCCGAGCATCCCGGGGCCGGGGTCATTGCGGTAATATCCGTCGGTAAAGCCCTGGCGGTTGAAGGCGGTCATCAGTGCCTGGAACATGGGCCGGGTGACCACACCGCTGTCGATGGCCTGCCGGTACACCTGGGTCACGGTGGCCACATACTCCGGCTTTTTCATTCTTCCCTCGATCTTCACCGAGGCAACGCCCATGGTTTCCAGCTCCCGCAGGTAGGTTGCCAGGCAGTTGTCCTTCAGGCTCAGGGGGTATTTGTTTTCCCAGCGGCCGTAGCCGTAGCTCTGGCGGCAGGGCTGGGCGCAGCGGCCCCGGTTGCCGGACCGTCCGCCGATGGCGGCAGACAGGTAGCACTGTCCGGAATAGCACATACACAGGGCGCCGTGGACGAAGACCTCGATCTCAATGGGAGAGTGGGAGCAGAGATAGCGGATCTCCTCCCGGCTCAGCTCCCGGCTCACCACCACCCGGCTCATGCCCATGGCGGCGCACTGCAGCACCCCGTCCAGATTGTGAACGGTCATCTGGGTGGAGCCGTGGACGGCCACGCCGGGGGCCATGCTCCGGCACATTTCCGCCACGCCCAGATCCTGGACGATAAAGGCATCCACACCGCACCGGGCGGCAGCGGCGATCAGGTCACAGGCCTGCTTCATCTCATTGTCGGACACCAGGGTGTTCAGCGTCAGATGAACGTCCACACCCCGGACATGGCAGTATTTCACCGCTTCCGCCAGTCCGGCCAGGGTGAAATTTTTGGCGCTTTGCCGGGCATTGAAGGCGCCGCAGCCCAGATACACGGCGTTGGCCCCGTTCTGGACGGCTGCACGCAGGGCCTCCATAGATCCCGCAGGTGCTAATAACTCCAGCATAGACATACTCCCCATTATCGATACTTCCTTGGATTATAGCACAAATCCCCGGAGACTTCCACCCTTTCACGGAAAATTCAGAAAAATTTCTCATTTTTCCGAAGTCTTTCCCCGGATCGGGGCTTCCACTGGCGAAACCGTCGAAAAATGGAGAAAAAACCATGAAGAAGATTCCTCTTGGCAAAAAAACGCGATTATGGTATAATGACGCCAATCCTAAAATAGCGCAGGTGGAACATGAAAAACTACACCGTACATATCACCGCTGCGGCAGCCTTTCTGACCGCGATGCTGTCCCTTGTGTTTGTGCTGATGCGCCCCTCGGTGGTGCAGCGGGCACAGGAAACGGAGCCTTCCGCCTCCACTGTCCCCTCCCAGCCCCGGCAGGCCGACGATCCCCTTCCTCCGCCGCCCAACAGCTATGTGGCGTCGGATTTTGCCATGGATGAAAACGGTTACCTGACCTGCCTCACCGCCGCCAGTATGCTGGGTGTGGACGTGTCGGAGCATCAGGGGGAGGTCGACTGGGAGCAGGTGGCTGCCTCCGGTGTGAAATTTGCCATCATCCGGGTGGGCTTCCGCGGCTACGGAGAGACCGGAAAGCTGGTGGAGGACGAATATGCCCGGGCAAATCTGGAAGGCGCCCTGGCCGCCGGCCTGAAGGTGGGCGCCTATTTCTTCTCCCAGGCCACCAACACCTGGGAAGCCCTGGAGGAGGTCCGGCTGACCCTGTCCGTGATCCGGGATTTCCCCATCGAAATGCCGGTGGTCTTTGACTGGGAATACCTGGGAGAATATGCCCGCACCGCCACCACCGATCAGGAGACCGTCACCGCCTGTACCGCCGCCTTCTGCAACGCCATCTCCCTTGCCGGGTACCAGCCCATGTTCTACTCCAACCAGAACCTGGGAGAGACCCATTTCGACCTGGCGGCCCTGTCGGATTACCCCATGTGGCTTGCCATGTACAACACGGAAATGGACTACCCCCACCGGCTGTATATGTGGCAGTATACCAGCGATGGCAGCGTCCCCGGCATCGACGGCCCGGTGGATCTGAACCTCTATCTCCCGGAGTAGCGCGAGAATCTGCGGACGGCACCGCAGAAATGATCCGCATCCCCGTCCCTGACAGGGAGAAGCGAAAAAGCAGGATCCATGGGAAGCGGCAGGGAGCGCCCGTTTTTGCGCATTACGGCTGAAAATCATCGTTGAGGAGAGGATATGCCTATGCCGGATCAGAAGATTACCATTCGTCCGGAAGCACATAAAGATTACAAGAGCATTGTTTCTCTGATTTTGCGTTCCTTTCAGGAGGGAACAGACTATTCCGACGGAACCGATATCATCGCGTTGGTAGAGGAGATCCGGGATTCGAAATTTTATATTCCGGAATTGTCCTTCGTTGCAGAATTGGACAACCAGATCGTGGGACACTTTTTATTTTCCAAATTCCCCCTGTCTCCCACAAGAGAAGGAGGGCATGATGATAAGACGGATGCCGGAATTGTAATGCTGGCACCGGTCTGCGTCCATGCCGATTATTTCCGCCGGGGAATCGGAACCGCTATGCTGAAAATGGGCATTGAGAAGGTGCGGGAGATGGGCTATAAAGGAATTACCGTTGAAGGCAACTACAGGTTTTATCATCAGGTCGGGTTTCGAACATCCTCAGAATTCCGTATTTTCCCCACAAGCGGGTATCCCATGACAGAGCCCCGATGCATGATGTGTCAGGAGACATATGCAGGCTCCCTGGAGGGCATCCATGGCTATATCGTTTATGATATGTATTTCAATGCATGAAATGGCGTAAGTCAAACGCTCCTGCCGGCAGAAAGCCGGAACCCTATGCAAAGAAAAATCCTCCGTAGGAAAGCCATACGGAGGATTTGCCGTTTTCGGGCATCGTTCTTTTGGGGCCTGCCGTTACTTTCCTGCGTTCTCCCGCTCCAGCTTCCGGTTGCGGTAGAACAGGATGATGTCGCAGGTGACCATCAGGATGTTGGGGAAATAGAAATAAAACGCCAGATGAAAGGTGTGGCTCAGGATCTTGGATGCCACGCCGCACAGGTAACCGAACAGGATCAGATAGTCAAACAGGATGCTTTTTCCGCCGGTGGAGCGGCTGTGGAATGCCTTGACCAGGTTGATGGGCCAGGAAATGCCGAAGCTGACGATCATCAAGGTCTCCAGTACGTTTGGGAGCATACCCATTCACCTCCTTTTGTCTCCGGGAATGTCCGGCAGCAGCCTGAGAGACGGTGTATCTTCCCGGCTCTGCCCGGATTCTTTCCGCGCTCCGTCAGACCATCTGTTCCGGATGGAACACCTCGTCAAACCGCTGGGCCGTCAGAAATCCCAGCCGGACGCAGGCCTCCTTCAGGGAGATGTTCTCCCGGTAGGCCAGCTTTGCGGTCTTTGCCGCGTTTTCATAGCCGATGTAGGGGTTCAGCGCCGTCACCAGCATCAGGGAATTGTGCAGGTTGTGGGCCATCTTCTCCCGGTTGGCCCGGATGCCGGAGGCGCAATGGTCGTTGAAGGACACCATGGCCTCCGCCAGAAGCCGGGCGGACTGGAGGAAATTGTAGGCCAGCACCGGCATAAACACGTTCAGCTCAAAGTTGCCCTGGCTGGCGGCAATGCCTACGGCGGCATCGTTGCCCATGACCTGAACGGCCACCATGGTCACCGCCTCGCATTGGGTGGGGTTGACCTTGCCGGGCATGATGGAGGAGCCGGGTTCATTTTCGGGAATGAAGATCTCCCCCAGGCCGTCCCGGGGGCCGGAGGCCAGCCAGCGCACGTCGTTGGCGATCTTCATCAGGTCCGCCGCCAGAGCCTTCAGGGCGCCGTGGGCAAAGACCAACTCGTCCTTGGAGGTCAGGGCGTGGAATTTGTTGGGGGCCGTGCGGAAGTCCTTTCCGGTGAGGCCGGCAACCTCCTCCGCCACCTTCCGGTCAAAGCCCGCAGGGGTGTTGAGGCCGGTGCCTACGGCGGTGCCGCCCAGGGCCAGCTCCTGCAGGGGCTTCAGGGCCAGCAGGATCAGCTCCCGGTCCCGTTCCAGGCTGCTGCGCCAGCCGGAGATCTCCTGAGAGAAGGCAATGGGCGTGGCATCCTGCAGATGGGTCCGTCCGGACTTGACGACCCCCTGGTTTTCCGCCTCCAGACGGAGGAAGGTGTTCACCAGAGTGTCGATGGCCGGCAGGACCCGATCCTCCAGAGCCAGCACCGCAGCAATGTGCATGGCGGTGGGGAAGGTATCATTGGAGGACTGGCTCATGTTCACGTCGTCGTTGGGGTGGAGCAGCTTCTCCCCCGCAATCTCATTGCCCCGGTTGGCGATGACCTCGTTGGCATTCATGTTGGACTGGGTGCCGGAGCCGGTTTGCCACACCACCAGGGGGAAATGACTGTTGAGCTTGCCGGAGATCACCTCGCTGCAGGCCTCCGCAATGGCATCCCGCTTCTGCCGGGTCATTTTTTCCGGACGAAGGACATGGTTTGCCTGCGCAGCCGCCTGCTTCAGGATACCGAAGGCATGAATGATCTCCCGGGGCATTGTCTCCAGACCCACGCCGATGGGGAAGTTCTGCCGGGAACGCTGGGTCTGGGCACCCCAGTACCGGTCTGCCGGCACCTTCACCTCGCCCATGGAATCGTGCTCAATACGGTATTCCACGTTGTGTATCCTCCTTAAAAATGAATGCCGGAAATGGTTTCCTTCAGCTTTTGGGCACTTGCCAGCAGCTTGGCGTGCTCTTCGTCGGTCAGATCGCTCTGGATCTTGCCCCGAACGCCGTCGCCGTCCACGATGCACAGCACACTCAGGCACACGTCCTCGATGCCGTACTCACCGTTCATCATGGAGGACACCGTCAGCGCAGTGCCGGAGCCGTTGAACAGGCAGCGGACAATGTGGCACACGGTCATGGCAACGGCATAGTTGGTCACACCCTTGGCCTTGATGACTACCGAGCCGGAGGTGCGGACCTTCTCCTCAAATTCGCCGTATTCTCCGGCAAAGTCGATCTCGTCGCTGTGGGGCGCGTGCTCTTTATAGCAGGCTATGCGGTTGTTGGAAATGGTGGCCAGAGACCAGGGCACAAAGGAGGTGTCCCCGTGTTCGCCGTAGACGTGGGCGTGGACGTTCTGGGGGTTGATGTGGAACTCCTTTGCCAGCTCGGACTGGAGCCGGGCGGTGTCCAGAGCCGTGCCGGAACCGATGATGCGGTTGGAGGGAATGCCGGAGATCCGGTTGAACACATAGGTCAGCACATCCACGGGATTGGATACAATGATGTAAATGGCATTGGGCGCGTACTTTACAATGTTGGGCGTGATGTCCTTGAGGATATCCACGTTGGTCTGGGCCAGCTCCAGCCGGGTCTGGCCGGGCTTTCTGGGCAGGCCGGAGGTGATGACCACCACCTGGGATCCCTCGGCATCTTCATAGGAGCCGGGACGGACGATGGCGGGAGGCCCGAAGGACAGGCCCTGGTAGATATCCATGGCTTCGCCGAAGGCCTTCTGCTGATTGATGTCGATCAGCACGATCTCCGTGGCGATGCTCATAACGGCCAGGTCGTTGGCGATGGTTGCGCCGACGCTTCCGGCGCCGATGATCGTAATTTTATTTCCCATGTCAAAATCTCCTTTTTTCCGAATGGCGTTCCCGCCGGGGGATTCCCCACGGCTGCCGTCCTGTTCCATATCCTGTTTCAAGCACATCTCCGGAAATGGGATTGGCTCTTTTTCCATTATATACCGATTTTTGCCGTTTGGCAAGCACAGGCCCGGATCCTCCGGGATCCCGGCCGGGATGTGATACGGCTCGACAAAAAAGAGAGGCGGCTGCCCAATGCCGCTTCGTTAACAGCTAAGCGGCATTCTTCAACATATGCGGATTCTCTCTGCGTTTGTGGAATGACTACGGATCGGGTAATCCCTATTTTGAAATCATGACGAAAAAACCTCCTGCCATCTCATTTCTGAGGGTAGGAGGTTTCGTCAGCTTAACTTACTGACATTGCCCTTGCGGGAGGAACTTTTTCAGCCGTTTTACTCGCCCTGATGAACCACAAGCTGGGCGAAGGGGATCTCAATGTTCTTCTCATCCATAACCAGCTTCAGCTCCCGGTTCAGCCTTCTGCGGGCAGCAAACACATTCTCTTCTTTTGCCTGCACCGTGAATCGGAGTGTCACCGCAGACGCATCCAGACCTTCCACGCCCTTGTACACGGGAACCTCCTCAAAGACATCGGTGTTTCTGGCATAGATCTCTTCCAGGGAGTCCAGCAGTTCTTTTTCCACCTGGCGCAGGTCTGCGTCGTAGGACACGCCCACATCGCACACTGCCAGCGACAGCTTCTCGGAACGATTCTGGAAATTGCGGATGTCGGAGTTGTTGACGATTTTCAGGTTGCCTCCGTCGTCCTCGATGCAAATGGTCCGGATCCCGATCTTTCTGACCCGTCCGCGGAAATCATCCAGAACGATGTAGTCACCCACCTCGAAATTGCGCTCGAAGATGATGAAGATACCGGTGATGGTGTCCTCGATCAGGCTCTGGGCGCCAAAGCCCACGATCAAAGAGAGGACGCCGACGGATGCAAAGATCGCGCCCACATTTACGCCCAGGATGCTCAGGCCCCAGATGACAGCCACCAGCACTGCTGCGTATTTCACCAGGCTGATGACCAGGGTGATGACAGAAGATGCCCGCTTCCGGAAGCTGCTGATCTTCGTCAGGGCATAGTTGACCACCGTGAAGATCAGCCAGATGGCTGCGATGAGGGCCAGCAGCGTGATGATCTTCGGAGCAGAGAAGACACCGGCTGTGCCCCCTGCAAGAACGCCGAAGGTCTCCTGAAGCTGGGCGGACACCGTCGCCTTGCTCTCGGCCCCCAAAAAGGGATTGAGGCTGGGATTCAGAAGAAATACAAGAACTGCCGCCAGGATGATGACTTTGATGATTACGCTTTTGCCTTTCATAAGTTTGCCTCCTCAAGTTTCTGATCGTACACACCGGAAAGGATGACTTCCGGGTTTCTCATCCCAATATGGGCTTCACCGGCACCGCCTCGCTGTCCAGAGAATCGAACAGCAACGGCCAGTCGGCTCCTGTCACAGTCCACTCGCAGCTTGCGTGTGCCATAACATAGTATCCGGCTTCGTCGGTGAACGGATATTCGGCAAAGAATGCGGCTGTGCTGCCGTTTCGGGTCACGGTTGCCTCCACCGTCTCCACCAAGGTTCCGTCATCATCGCGGTACACATCGAGGGTGACCGTAATGGCATAGCTGCCCTCGCCATCCTCGATCCCATCCACCGTACCGGTGAAGGTAAAGACACCGCCGCCCGCATCTGTGGGCTCATCCAGGGTAATGGTTCCGACACTGCCCGGCAGGAACACCGCCGGAGCGCTGGAAACGGACTGCTCCTGCCCGTTTTCATCGGTATAGTACACAACCGCGGTGATGGATGCGCCTCCGGCGGGCACCTGGCAGGTTCCGCTGATCTTGACCATTCCCTCAGCGAATTCGAAGGGCGCCTCCTGCGGATCCATACCTTCCACAAGGAACACCGCTCTGTCGGGCATCTTGTCCTTCATATCCATGGAGGTACCCAAATAAAGCTCATAGCCATCCCATGTATCCAGGCGGGCAGCTTCCTGAATTTCCAGATACTCGCCGCCGGTGGGTGCGTTGGGATCCATCGGTTCTGTAGGCGGAACAGAGGGTTCCGTGGGATCCTCGGTGGGTTCCGTACTCGGTTCCGTGGGTTCCGTGGTCGGTTCCGTGGGTTCCGTGGTCGGCTCCGTCGGTTCCGTGGTCGGTTCCGTCGGTTCCGTGGTCGGTTCTGTGGGTTCCGTGGTCGGTTCCGTCGGTTCCGTGGTCGGCTCCGTGGGTTCCGTGGTCGGCTCTGTCGGTTCCGTGGTCGGATCCGTCGGTTCCGTGGTCGGCTCTGTCGGTTCCGTGGTCGGTTCCGTGGGTTCCGTGGTCGGCTCCGTGGGTTCCGTGGTCGGCTCTGTCGGTTCCGTGGTCGGCTCCGTGGGTTCCGTGGTTGGTTCCGTGGTCGGCTCCGTAGGCTCCGTAGTTGGATCCGTTGCAGGCTCCGTGGTTGGCTCTGTCACAGGCTGTGTTTCGGGCGGCTCCGTTCCCGGAGGTGTGTCCGGCGCTGCGGTTTGAAAATGATAAGAGGTCAAAAGCCGAGGGACCCCCTCCTTCATTTCATAAAACACGATCACATAGTCCGTGCCCGGCCGGAGATGTTCCACCTGCAAATGCTGATTCCCTGCCTGGATCCTTCCGGAATCCACCGCAGGCATTTGCAGCAGAAGCGGAATATCCGCTTGGGAAACGCGTTCTTTTTGCTGGAAGACCGCATAGCGCACATCGCTTCCTGCGGAAGCATGAAACACCGATATCCGGAATTTGGCAGAAGACGTGCCAATCAGATCCGGACTGCAGATAACGCGGATAATGAGAACCACCACCACAGCGGCGATCACCCCTGCGCTCAGCGGCAGAGCCGCCGCCACGGAGGATTTCACCTTGGTGCTGATCTTTCTCTTCCCCCTTACGGGCTCGTTCATCTGAAAGTACTCGTCAACATTCTCGTGGTACTCGCTGAATGATCTGCTCACAAGCGATCATACTCCTTTCCTGTGGAGTGGGTTGAGATGGTTCTTCTCACTTTTATGGTATCATTTTTCCGGTTGATGTCAACAAAAATCGCAAGTATCCTCTATCATTTCTCTCTCCCCATTCAAACTTTGGAGGATTGAACAGATGGGAGGGCGCATTTTGTGCAGATGTACCTGTTCCGCTCCCCGGTTTTCCCGGATCCGGAGGCGGGCAGGGGCGAGCATAGAAAAAGCACGATGGTCTCGTATCAAAACCATCGTGCTAATCTGCCAAAGAGTAACCAAAGATCACGGAGTTGAGGTAAAAGTAAGCAAAAGTAGTGTGTCGGCTCCGTTTGACAAATTCAAATTTATCGAACAGATTATACCACAAAACTATGAATTTTTCAAACGAACGCAAAAAACGCCCCCGACAACCCATTCTGGCTGCCGAGGCGTTGTGCTTTTCAATGATATATCGCTGACGCGATATGATATACGGCAAGCCGTATGATATACTTGCTTCGCAAGCATGATATAATATCCGTTCCTTTCATACGCGAAGCGTATATCATCTGCGAAGCAGATATCATACCCGCAGGGTATATCATCCGTGACCGAAGGGAGCGGATATCATTGTAAAAAACCTCTTTTGTCCGGTAGACAAAAGAGGTTTTTTACATGGTGCGGGCAACAGGACTCGAACCTGCACGCTCTCGCGGGGGAACCTAAGGGTGATGTCACCTCAGTGAAGGTTTTCGTTTGCGCTATCGTATCTTTCTCGTTTTTAGTTCAAATATCCGTCTCTTGCCTTGACGCCGAAACGGCCTTCCAGCAGGTGCATCTGGTCGTCAGTAATGGTATTCACCAGCGGCAAGTGGGCGATCTTCATGTAGATCTCGGCAGCCTTTTCAGCAGTCTCGATCAGTCCGAAGGTCTCATCCAGATCCTTGCCCGCGCCATAAATGCCATGCTGGCTCCACACCACCAGGCGGGCGGTGTTCATTTTTTCTGCGGTGGCTTTGCCGATCTCATTGGTGCCGCAGAGCATCCAAGGCAGCACATTCACGCCGTCGGGGAACACCACGATGCACTCGGTACACATCTGCCAGAGCGTGCGGGTAAATGCCTTTTCATCAAGACTATGAACATAAGTCATGGCAAGAAGATTTGCAGGGTGGCAGTGCATGACCACTCTGTTCTCAGGATCCACAGCCAGTCGTGCCATGTGGCTCATGAGGTGAGCAGGCAGCTCGGAGGTAAACTTGCCGCCGTCAGCGTAGCCCCACAGCAGCTCCGCGGTCTCGCCATCTGCTGCAATGCGGAACAACCCCAGATTTACCTCGGGGGCGTACTGCACATTCTTGAAATACTTGCCGGTACCGGTAACCAGGAAGTATTCCCCAGCCAGGGTGGGTGCACAGAAGCCGATGGGAATATTGCGGATGACATTTTGCACATCCAGATACTCAGCAACCTGCTTTGCGTCCAGCTTCAGAGAGATGTTGCCGCCGTTGCGTTCGTCCCAGCCGTGGCGGTACATTTCGGTGGCAGTGCGGATCATTTCCACCATAAAGGGCGCAGTTAAAAAATCTTTCATTTCCGTTCCTCCAGAATTTTATTTTCATATTCCTTCACTTCTGCAAACCATTCGCCATCCACAGGCACATTGCACATACGACAGTATTCATCCCAAATTTCGCCGAAGGGCAGGGTCTTCAGTTCTTCCATAACAACCATCAGCTCTGTGAAGTTGCCCTCGTTCTGCATCTTCTGCAGAGTTTCCGTGGGCTCCAGCAGGGCAAAGAGCAGGGCCTTTTGCAGATTCCGGTAGCCAACCACCCAAGCGGAAATGCGGTTGATAGAGGCATCAAAATAGTCAAGAGCAATATCCACTCTTCCGTCCAGACCACTGCAGCGGACGATCTCCTTGCACAGTTCCTTGGTTTCGTCATCAAAAAGGACAACATGGTCGGAGTCCCAACGGATGGGGCGGGTCACATGAAGCGCAAGCTCCGGGAAAAAGGCCAGCAGGGCGGGAATTTTGTCGGAGACCACCTCGGTGGGATGATAGTGGCCGTTGTCCATCAGGGGCAGGCACTTCTCCTTGTTCATTGCGGCATAGCTCAATGCGAACTCGGCAGAGCCAACAGTATAGGCCTCCACGCCGATACCGAAAACCTTGCTTTCCACGCAGGGCTTGACATTGGCAAAGTCATAAGGCTCGGAGAGGATCTCATCAATGGCATCTTTGTAGCGCACCCGGGGTCCCATGCGGTCGGCGGGGATATCCTTGAATCCGTCGCCTGTCCAGATGTTCATAATGACAGGCTGCCCCAGTTCCTCAGCAAGGTAACTGGAAATGCGGATGCAGGCCTTGCCGTGGTCGATCCAGAATTTTCGGGTCTCCTCGTTGGGGCTGGACAGAGTCAGGGGATCGCACATGGGATGGGAGAAAAAGGTGGGGTTAAAGTCGCAGCCGCAGTTATGGGCCTTGCAGAACGCCACCCACTTGGCAAAATGCTTGGGTTCCAGCTTATCCCGGTCTGCCCACTGGCCCTCTTCAAAGATCGCATAGGAGGCGTGCAGATTCATCTTGGGTTTGCCGGGAATGAGCGTCAGCACCTTGTCAAGGTCTGCCATCAGTTCTTCGGGATTTCTGGCTCTGCCAGGATAGTTGCCGGTGGTCTGGATGCCGCCGGTGAGGGGCTTGCTGGGGTCGGTGTCAAAGCCCCGAACATCATCGCCCTGCCAGCAATGCAGAGAAACGGGGACGTTTTTCAGCTTGTCCATGGCAGCTTCCACATCGATCCTCATGGAAGCATATTTTGCTTTTGCTTCTGCGTAACTCATAAATTGACCTCCAACTGTATTTTCAGATTGCCCAGTGCGGTTGCTTCAATGGGCAGTGCAATGACTTGTTTTCCGGTTGCTTCTTCGGTGAGGCGGTTCAGAAATGCATTTTTGGCGCCGCCGCCCACAATATACAGCTTTTCATAGTGTTTTCCCGTGTTGGCTTCCAGCTCCCGGATTGCCTTGCGGTAGCTCTGGGCAAGGGAGAGATAGGCACAGCGGAAATAGTCAGCTTCCGTCATGGGAACGCCCAACGCCGCATCGAAGGCAGCCTTCATGCTCTTAGGTGCTAAAAACTCCTGTGCATCGGCGTTCACTACCTGATCAAAGGTGCTTTCCTCAGCTTCTGCGACGATTTCCCGGAAGTCCTTCCTGGGGCACAGATCACGACGAAGCTCATTGACTATCCACATGCCCATGATGTTCTTCTGGTAGCGGTTGTAGCCCACACCGCCCTCGTTGCTGTAATTGGCTTCCATACTGCCCGTATCGGTAATGGGTTTGGGGGTTTTCACTCCCAGCAGGCTCCAGGTGCCGGAGGAAACGTAGAGTTCATCGCCCTCCATGAGAATGCTCTCCACAGCAGAGCCGGTATCGTGGGTTGCACAGAGGCAGACCTGGCAATTTCCACCCACGGCATCCGCAATTTCCGAGTGAAGCATCCCAAGAACGGTACCCGGCTGGCGCAGTTTTGGAAACAGGTGCTTCGGGAATCCCAGTGCCTCCACGATTTCACCGTCAAATTCTCCGGTTCTCGCATTCACAATTCCTGTGGTGGTAGCATTGGTAAATTCTTTGGACTTCACACCACAGAGCTTGTACATGAGGTATTCGGGCATCATCAGAAAATCCGTAACCCCCTCCAGCCGACCTGCCTTTTTGTCGGCATAGAGCTGATAGATGGAGTTAAAGGGCTGGAACTGGCAGCCGGTGTGGGCATAGAGCTCGGGGAACGGCACCTTTTCATGCACCTCGGGAATCACAGCCTCGGTGCGGCCATCCCGGTAGGCATAGACAGGAAAAACCTCTTGATCCCCTTTGAGCAGCACATAGTCCACCCCCCATGTGTCGATGGACAGGCTTTCGATGGCCGGATATTGCCGGAATGCTTCCAGAATACCCATCACCACATTCGAAAACATCTTGCGTACATCCCATACAAGATGACCGTTTTCCTCCTGAACGCCGTTGGGGAATCGGTATACTTCTTTTGTCTGTATTTCGCCGCCGTCCATCCAGCCCACAATATGCCGCCCGGAGGAGGCGCCGATGTCGATTGCAAGGGTATATCTCATATTCATCACCTACTATCATTAAACTACAAAGAGGCGGCAAATAACAGAACGGCATTTGATTAAAAAAATGTCCTTATTTGCAGTTGAAAAGAAACACCTGCCGCGTTACAATAGCAGCAGGTGATGAAGATGATCAACCAGATCCTTTTGGAGAAACTCAGCGTAATCAGCCCGGAGGAGCAGCGGCTTCTTGCCGGGCAATCCGAAATTCAGCGAGGCATCTATATGGATGCAGATTCCGATGTGATCGATGCAGGAAAGCTGCTGTCCATCGGCAGACTCATTGATATTCGCCCGCACACCCGCTTTGCCCATTTCCCAGAACACAGCCACAACTATGTGGAGGTGGTCTATATGGTTCAGGGTTCCACTACGCACATT
This sequence comes from Bacillota bacterium, assembly GCA_029224785.1. Lineage (GTDB taxonomy): Bacteria > Bacillota > Clostridia > Oscillospirales > Oscillospiraceae > Faecousia. The sequence continues at coordinate 3,091 of JAQXVF010000077.1, read as the reverse complement.
GCCAACGGGAAAACCATCGTGCTGCATCCGGGCGAACTGCTGTTCCTCGGACAGGGTGCAAGGCAGGAAATTCTGCCCGCCGGGAAAGATGATATTGCGGTGAACTTCATCATCCTGCCCCAGTTTTTTGACCGGACGCTGGAAATGCTTAACGAGGGCGAAACACCCCTGCGGAAATTCATTGTCGATTCCCTCCGGGGCGATAACGCAAACTGGCTATTTTTTCAGGTGGCAGATGTCCCGGAAATCCAGAATCTGATCGAGAACCTGATTTGGACGCTGACCGGGGAATCCTTTCCCAATCGGCGCAGTATCTGTCAGACTACCATGGGGCTGCTGTTTATGCAGCTGATGAATTATACAGACAGATTGGTTTCCCGAAGCACCGAGGGGGCAGCCATCGTCCGGGTACTGCGATATATCGAAGAAAATTACCGCACCGGCAGCCTGACGGAAATTGCCGGAGAGCTGCACTATGACCTCTATTGGCTCAGCCGGGAAATCAAACGGCAGACAGGAAAGACCTACAAGGAATTATTGCAGGAAAAGCGGTTGATCCAGGCATCCTATTTCCTAAAGCACACCACGCTCCACGTAGACGAAATCGGCGACGCGGTGGGTTATAGTAATCTGAGCTATTTCCACAGGATTTTTCAGAAAAAATACGGTGTGACACCGAAAAAATACAGGGATGCATGAAAAGCCGTACCGTTTTACCGGTACGGCTTTTCGTTGGTTCCTCTTACAGACAGAGTCTTCCGGATTCCGCCTCAATCGGGGCCTTGCCGGGCAGACGGATTTCTGCCGTACAGTTTGCAGGGATTGAAATGGCATACTTCCAGCCATCGTTCTGCTTTTCCCAGCCGCATTCGACCTTTCCGTAAATGCTCTGGTAGGACAAGGATGCGTGGGTGAAATGACCGCCAGGCTGGGGGGCAATCACAAAATGATTCTCTCCGGCAACCTGAATGCCGCACATCCGGGAGAATACCCATTCCAGGCAGGCCCCCTTGGAATAGTGGTCAAGGGATGCAATGCCGCCCTGAGCCTGGGTGCCTTCCCAGCTTTCCCAAATGGTGGTAGCGCCCATCTTCGGCATAAAGAGCCAACCGGGCATTTCTTCATTTTCCAGCAGACGGTAAGCAGCTTCCAGGTCGAAATCGCTGAGGACATACAGGATCAGCGGCGTGGAAAGGAAGCCTGTTCCCAGCCGCCAGCCGTAGTTTTGGAGCGCTTTCAGCAGGCGGTCTTTTGCATAGGCGGCGTCCTTTTCGTCCAGCAGATTCATGTACAGAGGCCGCACCAGCATGGCCTGCCGGTCGGTATCCAGCTTGAATTCCTCGGTATGCCGCATAGCCTGGTAGGAAAGCTTCACCTTGTCGTGATACTCCTGATAGCGAACAGCGTCCTCGTCCTTGCCCAGCTCCCGGGCAATTTCTGCCATGTGTGCCATGACAAAGGCGGTGTAGGCTGTGGAGACCTCCGGATGCGGAAACACCATATCCGTCCATTGGTTGGGGAAAACATCCTTAGGCTCTGCCCACTCACCGTAGGACTGGCCTGCATTTACGGCGTATTTCTTCGCTTCGCCTTTCAGCTTGAGGGGCTTGCTCAGAGCCGCATTCTTGCCGCAGCGCTTCATCATAAACAGGGCATATTTTGCCATGGCATCATAGTTATCTGCGATGATCTGACGGTCGCCGTACTGCTTCCACAAGCGGTAAGGAATCAGCACACCGGCATCTGCCCAGCCCACACTGCCGTTCATCGTGTTCATATAAAAGTCCACACCGCCGGCCGGGGCAATCTGTGGGAATCGGCCATCTTTGTCCTGCCAGTCCGTCAGATCCCGGATGTGCTTCCGGGCAAAGGGATAATAGTTCATCAGATAGTTGGCGGTGACGCAGAAGAGCTGACTGTCGCCCGTCCAGCCGTGACGCTCCCGAGTGGGGCAGTCAGTGGGCACATCGGCGGAGTTGTTCTTGGCACTCCACAAGGTAGCGTCCACGAAGCGGTTCAGCAGCTCGTTGGAGCTATCAAACTCGGCGGTGGTTTCCAGATCGGAATAGACAGCAATCGCAGTAAAATTCTCCGGATGGACTGCCACATCTGCTGTAACCTCCACATACTGGAAGCCGAAAATGGCAAACCGGGTCTTGTATTCATTTACGCCCTCTTTGCAAGTGTATACGATCTGCTGCAAAGGAGTGGTGATTTTTTTATTCGAGCACTGAATGTTTTTCTGGGTAAATTCCCCGTTTGCATCCAGCATCTCACCAAATCGCAGGGTCAGCCGCTGGCCCTGCTTTGCATTCAGGGTGAAGGCAAGGTAGCCTGCGATATTCTGACCGAAATCCAGAACGGTTTTGCCCGAAGGTGTGGTAATCAGAGTAGCTTTCAGCTGCTCGTGCTCGGTGACAAACACATTGTTGGAAGCAGTAGGAACCACGGCGCAGGTGGTTTCCTTTGCTTTTCCGCTGTAGGTCGGCTGAGAATTGGCGTTGTAAACCTCGCCGTCCTTGTTGTCCGCAAAGCGGATGGGGCCGTCATTGCTCCAATCCCAGCTTTCGTCTGTGACAATCAGATCCCGTTTGCCATCTGCGTATGAAATCTCCAGTTGAGCCAGCAGCTTGGTCTCGGTGCCGTACTGATTTTTCAGTCCCCAGGCACCGCAGCTGCCCCGATACCAGCCATCCCCCAGCTGGAAGGCGATTTCATTTTCGCCCGTTTGCAGCAGTTCCGTTACATCATAGGTCTGGTACTGAATGCGCTTGCGGTAGTCGGTATGACCGGGTGCCAGCACGAAATTGCCAATCCTCTGCCCATTGAGCACACCTTCGTAAATACCGCAGGCTGTCACATAGAGCCGTGCGGAACGAAATCCGTTTGCTTCAAAGGCTTTGCGGAAGCAGTCCACGGGATACCGCTCCTTTGGGCTGACTTTATAGTCGCCGGTGATCCATTTTGCTTCCCAGTCGGTGTTTTCCAGCAGACCCATTTCAAAGGAACCTGTGGAAATTTCACCTCCCTCGCCGTTTTCGTCCCAGAGCTTTACGCTCCAATAGACTTTTTCCCGGCTGTGCAGGGGCTG
>JAQXVF010000076.1 GCA_029224785.1 Bacillota bacterium | reverse complement strand
CCCAGCAGGGTCATAAAGTCGCCGTCCTCAATGGTCAGGTTCAGATCCCGCAGGACGTGGTTATCACCATAAAATTTGTCAATATGCTTCAGTTCAATTCTGCTCATACTCTGTAATTCCTTTCTGATAAGTCCGATCCTTCAAGTTACCACGCCTTGCCGATATCCGCGCCAAACTTGTTGGCGATGATATAGCAGACCAGAATGAAGAGCAGCACGCAGACGGATATGGCATCGGACATCTGGTTCATGCCCTCCTGCGAGTAGGTGAATGCCAGATAGGACATGGTCTGGGTATGCTTGTCCATCATGATGATGATCAGATCCAGCTCCTTGGCGATGCTGATGAAGGTCAGCATGAAGCCGGAAATAAAGCCGTTCTTGGCCAGCGGCAGGACGATCTTGCCCATGCGCTGCCAGAAGTTGGCGCCGTTGATATCCGCGGCCTCCTCCAGCTCCGTGGAGATCTGCATCATGTTGGAGGTGCCGGAGCGGCTGGCGAAGGGGAAGTGCTTGACCACGGAGGTCAGGACGATCAGGGTGAAGGTGCCGTACAGGGAGGGGAGCAGGCCGCCAAACCGGGGACGGCTGAACATGGCCACGTACATGGACGAGAACGCCACGCCGCTCATCAGGTAGGGCACGAACACCAGCTGCTCGGTCAGGGCGCCGTACCACTTGCCGCGGCCGCGGGTGGAGATGTAGCCCAGGAACTGGCCGCAGAAGGCGGTGATGATGGAGCCGATGGCAGTCAGGCGGATGGTGTTCCACATGGCCTTGCCGAATTCGGGATTGCGGAAGATACCGGGATAGCTGGTATATTTCTGCGCCTCGTCCACGGCGCCGATCCAGTTGTAAAGGGTCAGGTTGTTCAGGCCGTAGCCGTTGCCGGTGGTGACCTGGAAGGTCTCCATGACCAGAATAAACATGGGCATCACCATGGCGAAGAACAGGAACAGGACGCAGAAGATCATCAGAGGAACCTTGGCCTTGCCCAGCCGCATCTCGTTGGAGCGGCCGCCCTTGCCGCCGATGGTGGCATAGGACTTGCGGACACCGATGATCTTCTGGTTGGAGAAGATGATCAGGGCAGCCAGACCGATCAGGACGATGGACATGGCGTAGCCGACACCCTGGGGACCGCCGTTGATAAAGGTTTTCATCTTGGTTGCCAGGGTGAAGTAGCCGATGCGGCTGCCCAGGTTTGCGGCAACACCGTAGGTGCCGATGGACTTACTCAGGGTCATAACCACGGCGGACAGGATGCTGGGCATGACCAGGGGCAGCGTGATGGACCTGAGGATCTGGGGCTTGGTGGCGCCGCAGATCTCACCCATTTCCTCCAGCTCCGAGTTGATGGAACGCAGCGCGGAGGAAACGTGGATATAGGAAAACGCGTAATAGTGCAGCGACATACACAGCACAATGGCGACGGGCCCGTATGCCAGCCAGTCGGGAATGGGAAGACCCATGCCGGCCAGGAAGCCCAACGCACCGGAGGTCTTGTTGCGGAACACCGCCAGCCAGGCAAGCGCCTTGCACCAGGAGGGGATCATGTAGGGGATGATGACCAGCATGCCCAGCAGCTTCTTGCAGGGGATATCCGTCCGGACGATAAGCCAGCCCAGTACAGAACCCAGAGGAACCGAGACCAGCACGGTGGCAACGCCGACCACCAGGGAGTTCTTCAGCGGACCCCACAGGGTGGCAGTAGACAGATAGCTGACCAGTATGTACTTCCAGTAGTACAGCGTAAACTCACCGACCGCAGCCCCGGCCTCTCGGGCTTCGGAGCGGGTACCCACGGTAAAGGTGGAGGCGAGCATCTGCATCAGGGGAATGGCGATCAGGCAGAACAGAATGATCAGCGTGATAAACACGATCATGTTGAACGGATTGGTCACAACGTTCAGAATCTGATTCTTCAGCCGGACCTTGTTGAAAGGCCGGCGCGCGCGCTTGTTTTTCACTTCGTTTCTCCTTTCAAATACGGGCTGCCGCATTCTGCCCTGACCGGCAAAACACGGCGTAATACGCAAGAAAAAATCCTATCACATTCCACCTTTCATCGAACACGTTTCCGCTTGTGCTCTATGGACAAATTATAGCAAGGCTGTGAAATTTCGTCAATATCTTCCCTCTTTATTTCTGAATATTTGGCGATATTACCATTATCTCACTTGAAAAACTATGAAATATCACAAAAACGTATTCATGCTGCCCCCGTGAAGCAAGACAAATCCTGCCGGTTTTTGCATTATTTTCGGAAATAATTACGCAAACAAAAACGCAAACACTTCCGGCGGCGCCGACAGACAGTCCGGGGCGCCCCCGGCTGCACCCGCAGCAGGTGCGGTCCTTCCCTCCATCCGGGACTGCCGGGAACCCTCCTCTCTGTTTGATCGTTGGGACGTGTAGCGGTATGAATTCCTTTCATTTTGCGCGATCCGCACACCTGAGTATATCCTGCGGATGTAAAATGCGAAACCGCCGGATGGTAAAATGAACGTAAAGCCTGCGGAAAGAACCGATTTGAAAAGGATATCTGCTGACTGCATCCGCGAGGACGCCGATTCACGGGTTTGCTCTCTTTCCATCTATGCAAACCGGGCTTCCCAACGCAAACGCTGATCCCGGAAATCTCCCAAAGGGCAAACCGAAACGCAAACGTGCCGCACCCGCAAAGGGCACGGCACGTTCTTAAAAAAAGATCCACCCCGCAGGGTGGATCCTGTTATGTTTTGTTTTCCGGAGGCACCAGATCCAGCACGATGGAATCCACCTTGGGCTTGAGCTGGCAGTATTTGACGCCGGCGGACTCCAGCATCCGCTTGGAGGCCAGGGTGGCCATGGAATCGGCATACTTGTCGGACAGATACCACACCTCTTTCACCCCGCTCTGGATGATGGCCTTGGCGCACTCGTTGCAGGGGAACAGGGCCACATACAGCTTGCTGCCCCGCAGGTCCCGGCCGTTGGCGTTGAGGATGGCGTTCAGCTCCGCGTGGACCACATAGGGGTACTTGGTCTGCTCCCCCTCCCGCTCCCAGGGGTACTCGTCATCGGAGCAGCCCTTGGGCATCCCGTTGTAGCCGGTGGACAGGATGATGTTGTCCGGGGTCACGATGCAGGCGCCCACCTGGGTGTTGGGATCCTTGCTGCGTCTGGCGGCCAGCATGGCGATGCCCATGAAATACTCATCCCAACTGATGTAATCCGTCCGTTTCATATTGCCTCCTCAGTCAAAAAATTCTTTTACCTTCTCTCCGAAGGATTTGCTCTTTTTGCTGTTGCCGTCCAGGGACTCAGCCAGCTTGGAAAGCAGCTCTTTCTGCTCCCGGTTCAGCTTGGTGGGGGTCTCCACCACCACCCGGAACCGCAGATCGCCCCGGCGGCGGGAATTGCCGATCATGGGGATGCCCTTGCCGGGCAGGGTGAACATGGTGCCGGTCTGGGTGCCTTCGGGGATGGTGTAGGGCACTTTCCCCTCCAGGGTGGGCACCTGCAGCTCTGCGCCCAGAGCCGCCTGGGGAAAGGTGATGGGAATCTCCACGTACACCGTCAGATCCTCCCGGCGGAAAATGGGATGCTCCCGAATGGAGATTTCCACCAGCACGTCGCCGTTGGGACCGCCGTTGGTGCCGGAGCAGCCCTCGCCCCGGACGCGGACGGACTGGCCGTCGTCCACACCGGCAGGGACCTTGACCTTGATCTTCTGATTCCGGCGGACCTTGCCCTTGCCACGGCAGGTGGTGCAGGGATTCTTGATGACCTTGCCCTTGCCGTTGCAGCGGGGGCAGGTGGAGGTGGACTGCATGGACATACCCATAAAATTCTGGGTAGTACGGATCTGGCCGCTGCCGCCGCAGTTGGAGCAGGTTTCCACCTTGCCGTCGGCGCTGCCGGTGCCGCCGCAGGCTGCGCAGTTTTCGATGCGGCCCACGGTGATCTCCTTTTCCGCACCGAAGGCGGCCTCTTCAAAGGTCAGCTCCAGCCTTGCGCCGATGTCCTCGCCCCGGCGGGGGGCATTGGGGTTGGCCCGGCGGGTACCTCCGCCGAAGAAGGAGCCGAAAATATCCCCCAGATCCCCGAAATCCCCGAAGCCGGAGAAGCCGCTGCCGCCGTATCCGCCGCCGGCACCGAAGTTGGGATCCACGCCGGCAAAGCCGTACTGGTCGTATCTTGCCCGTTTGGTCTCGTCGGACAGCACCTCGTAGGCCTCGCCTACCTCCTTGAACTTCTCCTCCGCCTCTTTGTCCCCGGGGTTCCGGTCCGGATGGTACTGCATGGCCTTTTTCCGGTAGGCCCGCTTTATTTCATCGGCGCCGGCGCCTTTTTCCACGCCCAGCACCTCATAATAGTCTCGTTTTTCCTCTGCCAAAATTGTCACCTCTCGTTGAGACGGACTGTCTCAGATACACCAACAGAGGGGCGGGGATCCCGCCCCTCCGATGAAGGGTTTTATGCGTTAGTCCACGGTCTCATAGTCGGCATCCACTACGCCATCGCTGCCGCAGCTTCCACCGTTGCCGCAGTTGTCGCAGCTGCCGCCGTCCTGAGGTGCGGCGTTCTTGTACAGCTTCTCGGACACGGCGTAGAAGGCCTTCTGGACCTCCTCGGTGGCGGCCTTGATGGCAGCCACATCGCTGCCCTTGTTGACTTCCTTCAGCCGGTCCACAGCGGACTGGATGGAGGACTTCTCGGAAGCGTCGATCTTGTCGCCCAGCTCGCCCAGGGTCTTCTCGGTCTGGTAGATCACCTGATCGGCGGCGTTGTGGGTATCCACCTCATCCTTCCGGGCCTTATCCTCGGCTGCATACTGCTCAGCCTCCCGGACGGCCTTGTCGATGTCGTCCTTGCTCAGGTTGGTGGAGGCGGTGATGACGATCTTCTGCTCCTTGCCGGTGCCCAGGTCCTTGGCGGAGACGTTCACGATGCCGTTTGCGTCGATGTCGAAGGTGACCTCGATCTGAGGCACGCCCCGGGGTGCGGGAGCAATGCCGGAAAGCTGGAAGCGGCCCAGGGTCTTGTTGTAGGCAGCCATTTCCCGCTCACCCTGGAGCACATGGACCTCCACGGAGGTCTGGCCGTCGGCGGCGGTGGAGAAGATCTGGCTCTTCTTGGTGGGGATGGTGGTGTTGCGGTCGATGAGACGGGTGAACACGCCGCCCATGGTCTCAATGCCCAGGGACAGAGGCGTCACGTCCAGCAGAACCACGTCCTTCACGTCGCCGGTGAGGACGCCGCCCTGGATGGCAGCACCCACGGCCACGCACTCGTCGGGGTTGATGCCCTTGAAGCCTTCGCTGCCGGTGATGCCCTTCACGGCCTCCTGCACGGCGGGGATACGGGTGGAGCCGCCTACCAGCAGGACCTTATGCAGGTCGGAGGCCTTCACACCGGCATCGGACATTGCCTGACGGACAGGCTTCATGGTGCGCTCCACCAGATCGGCGGTGAGCTCGTTGAACTTTGCCCGGGTCAGGGTCACGTCCAGGTGCTTGGGGCCGGTGGCGTCTGCGGTGATATAGGGCAGGTTCACGGCGGTGGAGGTCATGCCGGACAGCTCGATCTTGGCCTTCTCGGCAGCTTCCTTCAGACGCTGCATGGCGACCTTGTCCTTGCTCAGGTCGATGCCCTCTGCCTTCTTGAACTCGGCAACCAGGTAGTCCATGATTCTCTGGTCGAAATCGTCGCCGCCCAGGTGGGTATCGCCGGCGGTGGACAGCACCTCGATGATGCCGTCGCCGATGTCCAGGATGGACACGTCGAAGGTACCGCCGCCCAGGTCGTAGACCATGATCTTCTGCTCGGCTTCCTTATCCAGGCCGTAAGCCAGAGCCGCGGCGGTGGGCTCGTTGATGATCCGCTTCACGTCCAGGCCGGCGATCTTGCCGGCGTCCTTGGTGGCCTGACGCTGGGAGTCGGAGAAGTAGGCGGGCACGGTGATGACCGCCTCGGTGACGCTCTGGCCCAGATATGCCTCGGCATCCGCCTTCAGCTTCTGCAGCACCATGGCGCTGATCTCCTGGGGGGTGTAATTCTTGCCGTCGATGGAAACATGGTAGTTCTCACCCATGTGGCGCTTGATGGAAGAGACGGTGCGGTCGGCGTTGGTCACGGCCTGGCGCTTTGCCACCTGGCCCACCATACGCTCACCGGTTTTGGAAAATGCCACCACGGAAGGGGTGGTGCGGGCGCCTTCTGCATTGGCGATGACAACGGGTTCGCCGCCTTCCAGAACGGCCACGCAGGAATTGGTAGTACCAAGGTCAATACCGATAATCTTACTCATAACAATTTCCTCCTATATGAATGTGTGTTTTTTACAAATTCAGTTGGCCACCTGGACCATGGCGAAGCGAACCGTCTTTTCGCCCATGCGGAAGCCCTTCTGGAATACCTGGGCGATGACGTTCTCTCCCAGATTCTCATCCTCAATGTGCATCACCGCATTGTGGAGATTGGGATCGAAGGTCTCACCGACGGCGCCGAAGATCTCCACTCCCAGGCCGGTGAGGATCTTCACCAGCTCGTTCATGGTCATCTCCACGCCCTTTTTATAGGCGGCATCCTCGGTGGGCTGGTTCAGGGCCCGCTCCAGGTTGTCGTACACGGGACGCAGCTTCGCCACCGCATCGGACTTGCCGTTGGTGTAGCTCTGCTCCTTTTCCCGGGTGGTGCGCTTGCGATAGTTGTCGTAATCGGCGTACACCCGAAGGTAAGCATCGTGTTCCTGCTCATATTTTTTCTGCCAGTCGGTCTGGGGAGCTTCCGGCTCCGCCGGGGTCTCCTCCGGAGCGGGAGTTTCCTCCACCGGGGTCACGCTCTCCTTTTCCTCCTGAGCAGGCTGGGGATTTTTTTCTTTCTTCGCCATTACTGCGCCTCCTTATGCTCCGGGACCTCTCCGCTTCCCTGGGGAAGCTGAGCCTGTTCCGGTTTTCCGAACATCTTGGAAAGACTTTCCGCAAAGCAGCTCAGCCGGGCGGTCACCTTGGCGTAATCCATTCTGGTGGGACCGACCACGCCGATCATACCCTGCATCCCGTCTCCGATGTCAAATTTTGTCACCACCACCGAGGTGTCCTTCAGCTCCTCCGAAAGATTTTCGGGGCCGACGATCACCCGGGTGCCGTTGGCGTTTTCCATCACCGCCGGAAGGTTGGACAGCACATCCTCGTCCAGGCCGGTGAGGACCTTCTGGGCTTTGTCCACATCCCGGTATTCCGGGTGGCCCAGCAGGCGCATCTGTCCCGCCACCGCCACATCGTTGTTCTGCTCCGACCGGAGCACATCCAGGGTGTAATCCACCACCACCGGCAGCAGCACGGCTGCGGCGCCTGCGGAGCGGCTCACCCGGTCCATCAGGGACGGTGTGAACTCCGCCATGGGAATCTCCGTCATGGAGGCGTTGAGCAGGGCCGACAGAAGCTTCAGATCCGCCTCCGTCAGAGACACCGGCAGCCGCAGCAGCTTGTTCTTCACCTCTTCGGTGGACAGCATCAGCACCAGGATGATGCTGTTTTCTCCGGCCAGGATCAGGTCGTATCTGCGGACCGTCACTCCGGCACTGCGGGAGGCCACGGAGATGGCCGGAAGATTGGTGACCTGGGAAACCAGCTTTGCCACCTTTTCCATCACCCGGTCCACCTGCTGCATCTTCTCCTCCACCGCCTGGGCAATGGAGCGGCTTTCGTCCAGGCTCAGCCGGTAATCGGACATCAGCTCATCCACATACAGCCGGTAGCCGCTGGGAGAGGGGATCCGTCCCGCACTGGTGTGGGGCTGCTCCAGATAGCCCATGGAGGTCAAATCCGCCATTTCGTTTCGGATGGTCGCGGAGGAGTACTGCATATCCGGCAGCTCTGCGATGGCCTTGCTGCCCACCGGCTCCGCCGTACGGATGTACAGATCCACGATGCTGCGCAGAACCTTCTTTTTTCGCTCCGTCAGTTCCATGGATTTTCCTCCCTTCCGTTTTAGCACTCGTCATTCCTGAGTGCTAAGCATACTATACAACCCATGAGCCAAATTGTCAAGGGGCTGGAATATGAATTATTCTTGAACTTTTTCCCGGATTTTGGGATTCCGGGGCAGATTCCGGCGGCTTGGATCCTTCCTCTTCCATTCTGCGCAAAAAAGGATCCTCCCATGCAGACAATGTCAGAAGCCTGGGGCCAAATCACGGCCGTCCGGGGCCGGATTCTGGCGCAGCTCCATCCGGCCATGTAATCCGACAAGAAAACTTTGCATAGAGGTGCTCGTATGAACAAAGAAGAATTTGGCGAGGTCTTGGCTCCCCCTTTGGGGGAGCTGGCACGGCCTTGGCCGTGACTGAGAGGGCCCTCTCCGCCCCTGTGGGGGCACCTCTCCCAAAGGGAGAGGCAAGTGCCGCTGCCAGACAAATTCAAGTCTTTCGTACTGGCGCGGGAGCGCCCAAGGCTCCCTTGTGTAAAGGGAGCTGTCAAAAATCTATTTGATTTTTGACTGAGGGATTGACAACCCCTCCGCCCCTGCGGGGCACCTCCCCTTACACAGGGGAGGCTTTGGTGCGGTGCGTAACTGTTAGACAAATTCCAATTTGTCGAAGTGATAAAGGGCGCACTTCCATACACCGTTCGGTGCAGTGCGTTACCCGCGGAACTTGGCTCCCCCTTTGGGGGAGCCAAGGCATCTGCCTGCATCTGCGTCCCATATCATAATGGCATAAGAAACGGAGCGCATCTGTACCGATACGCTCCGTTCACTGTCTTACGAACACCCCGGCAAAGCAGGGTGGGTTCCTGTTCATATACAATCCTCACATCACCCGTTTACGAGGTTCCCTGGATGGACCGCAGGACGCTGTAATCGTCGTAGCGGGTGTCGTTAAGGGTGGTCAAAAGCACCAGATTGGCCAGCTTGTCCGCCACCGTGGTGCTCTCCACCGTCCGCTTGAGCTGGGCAGGGGACACATTGGTCAGGTACAGCCTGCCCCGGCCCTCCGGCATGGCAAAGGAAGGATCGCTGCTGACAAAGGACACCGCGAAATACTCCGTGGAGCAGGTGCGCATACAGAAGGACGCCGCTTCGGCAATGGCTTCGGTACGGTCTCCGTCAAAGGCGATGTAGCTGGTGTCCGGATAGCAGAAATCCGTAAACACCACCTCGTCAAAGCCCAGGCTCTTCAGCTCGGACACAATGCCGGTCAGGTAGCTCCGGGTGCCGCTGCTGGACGGATCCAGCCAGTAGCAGCCCTCGTCATCCATGTACAGGTAGGCGCCCTCGCTGGAGGCGATGCCGTAGATGGTGTTGTTCAGGCCGTAGTACCGGTCCCGGAAGGCAGGCACCGAGGCGATGAGGTACCGCCGGCCCTTGGCCAGGTCGGAGATCAGGCTGCCCACGGCGGCCACATCCGCGTCCCCGGCCTTGGGAGAATCGGGGATACTGCTGGGATAGTAGAAATTGCCGAAAATGTCCTTGACCTCGATCAGCAGGGGAGTGTCGTCCGGCAGGGCGGCGATCTTCCGGCGAAGCTCCGTCAGATCCCCCTTCAGATCCAGGGTCTCGATGTAGTAGCCGTTGATCTGGGCCAGCTCTCCGCCGCCCAGCGCCTCCATGCCCTCATTATAATAGATGGACACCGTCTCTCCCGGGGCAGGGGCCACCGCGCTCTGTCCGGAGATCTCCGTGGAGGGTCTGGCAAAATCCAGCACCACACCCTCCCGGGTGTAGACCACATACCGGCCCAGCCACACCATCCACCCCAGCCAGATCAGGCAGGCGCAGACGGCAAGCGTCAGCAGAAATACCCCGAACCGCCGGAAAAAGCGTCGGGTACGGAAGGGAACGGTCATAGCACACCTCTTTTCGCGGTAACGCAGCACCAGTCCTCCCGGGTCCTGACGGAGGTCACCGTCAGTCCGGCACCGGCCAGGGCCGCTTTCACATCCTCCAGCCGGGTGTTCAGGATGCCGCTGCAGATCAGCAGGGTATCCGGCCCCATGAATTCCGGCAGCACCGGACACAGGCCGATGATCACATCCGCCACGATGTTCACCAGCACCAGGTCATAGGCTTCCTCTGCCAGGGCGGCCATCATCTTCCGGTTTTCCGTAACGTTGCCCGTCATGGCCCGGAACCGGGGGGCGAAAAAGCCGTTGTAGGCGGCATTCTCCCGGGCAATGTCCTCCGCCTTGGGGTCGATGTCCACCCCCACGGCGCTTTTGGCTCCCAGGGCCAGGGCGGTGATGGACAGAATCCCGCTGCCGCTGCCCAGATCCAGGCAGGCGGTGTCCGGGGTAACCTGCTCCTCCATGGCCTCCATCACAAGCTGGGTGGAGGCATGGGCGCCGGTGCCGAAGGTCAGGCCCGGGTCCAGGATCACGGGGATCCGTCCGCCGGTATCCTCCTCCGCGCGCCAGCAGGGCAGCACCAGAAGCCTCTTTCCCACCTGCTGAGGGGGGTAGTTGTCCTTCCAGCTCTCCTCCCAGTCGGTCTGCTCCAGCTTTTTCATCGTAAAGGTCAGTCCCAGCCGAATGCACACCTGCTCCAGCCGGGCCTTGGAGCCGGCATCCGTATCCTCCAGATACAGCCGGATCCGGGAAAGCCCCGCCAGCTCCTTCTGAAGCGTTTCGTCTATGTAGTCCCAGTACGCCCGGTTTTCCTCCAGAAAATCCTCATATTCCCGCTGATCCTCAATCACCAGATCCGCAAAGCCCTCCGCCGTCAGACGGGCGGCGGTATCCTCGATGCTCTCCGGTGCGGTGGGGATCGTGATCTCCAGCCATGCCATGGGGTCTCCTCCTGAATGCAATCCGTAGTCGGGGATATTTTACCCCATAATCCCGGATTTCGCAACGGGGAAGGAAAAACAAATTGTGAATTTTTCTCCCGATACTATCTATTTTCTGTTTTCTGATGTATAATGGAACAATCTTATGAAGAAATGAGCGTTCTCATGATCGAAACCATCCGATTCCCCGGAGACGTGACCCTGCACGTCTGCCGGGACACCCGATTCAAGCAGGGCTGCCTGTCCGTGCAGTTCCTCCTGCCCCTGTGCCGGCAGGATGCCGCCCTGAACGCCCTGGTGCCCTCGGTGCTGCTGCGGGGCAGCCGGAGCCTGCCGGACCTGCGGGCGGTCACTGCCGCCCTGGACGAGCTGTACGGCAGCAGCATCGGCGCCCTGGCCCGGAAATTCCGGACCTGTTACGGCACCGGCTTCTGTCTCAGCTTTCTGGAGGACCGGTTCGCCCTGCCGGGTGAGCAGGTGCTCTTTCCCCTGCTGGAGCTGACGGAGGATCTGCTCCTCCGCCCTGCCGGCAGCGGCAGCGGTTTCCGGCCGGATTACGTGGAAAGTGAAAAGCAGAACCTGATCTCCGTCATCGAATCCCGGAAAAACAACAAGGCCTCCTATGCCATGCACCGGCTCATCGACCGGATGTGCCGGGAGGATCCCTCCGGCACCCCCCGGCTGGGCACGGCGGAGCAGACGGCGGCCATCACCCCGGAAAAAGCCTTCTCCCACTATCAGCGGCTGCTGAAAACCGCCCCCATCTCCCTGTTCTACGTCGGTTCCATGGCGCCGGATGCCCTGAGCCGGAAGCTGGAGACCCTTTTCTCCTTTCCGGAACGCACCCCCGTGGCCCTGCCGGCCCCCGCTCCCTTCCGGGATCCCGGCGGCAGCCGCTTCTCCGAAGTCCAGAATCTGGCCCAGAGCCACCTGTGCATGGGCTTCGTGACCCCCGTCACCCTGGACCATCCCCTGTACCCCGCCATGCAGCTTCTGAACATTCTCTACGGCAGCGGCATGACCAGCAAGCTGTTTCTCCAGGTCCGGGAGGCCCGGTCCCTGTGCTACAGTATCCAGTCCGTATACACCGCGGGAAACGGCATCCTCACCGTCTATGCCGGCATCGATGCCGACACCCAGCAGCAGACCGAGGAGGAGATTCTGCACCAGCTTGACCTGTGCTGTCAGGGTCAGATCACCCCGGAGGAGCTGGATGCCGCCAGGAAGTCCTTCCGTTCCAGTCTGGCCTCCGTGATGGACTCCCCCTCCGCCCTGGAAGGGTACTTCACTGCCGCCCTGAAAAACGGAATCTGCCTGGACTCCCGCCAGAGAATTGCCCTGGTGGACCGGGTCACCGTGGAGGAGCTCGCCCAGGCCGCCCGGAGCCTCCGGCTCCACACCGTCTATTTTCTGGAGGGCGCACATTCATGACAAGAACCGACTACACCGATCTGGGCGAGACCGCATTTCGGGGCGTCACCTCTCAGGGACTGCCGGTGATTGTGGTGCCCAAGCAGGATTTTACCAAGAAAATCGCCTATTTTGCCGCCTCCTGCGGCTCCATCCACCGGGAGTACACCCGGGATGGGGAGACTGCCCTGGCTCCGGAGGGCGTTGCCCACTACCTGGAGCATATGCTCTTTGACCTGCCCGACCGGGACATCCCCGGGGAGTTTGCGGCGCTGGGCGCCAACCCCAACGCCTTTACCGGCTTCGACTCCACCTGCTACTACTTCTCCTGCACCGAAAATTTCGACGCCTGCCTGCACCTTCTGCTGGAGTTTGTCTCCTCCCCCCGGTTCACCCGGGAGGCCCTCCGGAAGGAAAACGGCATCATCACCCAGGAGATCGGCATGAACGACGACAGCCCCGATTCCCGGGTCTACGAAAACCTGATGGCCGCCATGTACGAAACCCATCCCATCCGGATCCCCATTCTGGGCACCCGGCAGACCATCGGTCAGATCACCCCGGAGGTCCTTTCCGCCTTCCACAGCTCCTGCTACCACCCCCGGAACATGGTGCTGTGTGTGGTGGGAGACGTGGATCCGGAGGCGGTGTTTGCCGCGGCGGAGCAGACGCTTCCGGCATTTCCGCCCCTTCCCGGTGCCCTGCGGCACCACTGGGAGGAATCCATGACCTGCCGGAAAAGCCTGGTCACCGACCGGATGGATGTGTCCCGCCCTCTGTACCACATTGCCTTCAAAAGCGAGCCGCTGCCGGACGGGGATTCCGGCGCCGCCATGGAGCTTGCCGGGGACATGGCCTCGGAGTTTCTGTTCGGCGAGTCCTCTCCCCTGTATTCCGCTCTGTATGAGGAGGGACTCATCGACGGCAGCTTCGGCGGAGGCTTTGACTCCCTGGACGGCGCCGCCTTCCTGCTGTGCAGCGGCGAGGGGGAGCACTGGCAGCAGATCCGGGACCGGATCCTCCGCCGGGCGGAAGAGATCCTGCAGGAGGGCATCGACCCGGAGGAATTCCGGCGGGTCAAGCGCAGCTTCCTGGGCCGCCGGATGAAGAGCCTGGACTCCTTTGACGCCACCTGCTTCCGGATGTGCGCCTACCATATGTCCCAATGTGACTATTTCCGGTTCCCGGAGCTGTTCCGGGCCGTTACTCCCCAGGATATCCTGCAGTTCCTCCGGCGGGTGGTCACCCCGGAGCGCTGCTGCATATCCGTCATTCTTCCTGAAACGGAGGCACCCCATGCTGTATAACTACACCACCATTTCCTTCCCTGCCTTCGGCATCTCCGTCAACCCTCCCGAGACGCTGTCCCTGGGGCCTCTGACCATCCATCTGTACGGCCTGATCATCGCCGCGGGGCTGCTGCTGGCGGTCTGGTACGGCAGCCGCAGGGCCCCTCAGTTCGGCCTGACCCAGGACGACATTCTGGACGGCGTTCTCTGTGTCACCCCGGCGGCCATCCTCTGCGCCCGGCTGTACTACTGCATTTTCGAGTGGGAGCAGTACGCCGCCAACCCCATCTCCGTCCGGGATATCTGGCAGGGCGGCCTGGCCATCTACGGCGCCGTGCTGGGCGCGGTGCTGGGTGTGGTGGTGTTCTGCCGGGTGAAAAAACTGAAGATCACCGCAGTGCTGGACATCACCTGCCTGGGCTTCCTCATCGGACAGTGCATCGGCCGGTGGGGCAACTTCTTCAACCGGGAGGCCTTCGGCAGCGAAACCGCCGCCTTTCTCCGCATGGGACTGCTGAATCCTGCCACCGGCGCAGTTGAATACCACCACCCCACCTTCCTGTATGAATCCCTGTGGAATCTCTGCGGCTTTGTGCTGCTGCACCACCTCAGCAAAAAGCGGAAGTACGACGGCCAGGTGGCCCTTGGCTACTGTGTATGGTACGGCCTGGGCCGGGCCTTCATCGAAGGTCTGCGGACCGACAGCCTGTACTGGGGCAGCTTCCGGGTCAGCCAGGTGCTGGCCGCCGTAAGCTGCATCGCCGCCGCAGCCCTGCTCCTTTGGAACCGTCCCCGCAGCCACGGGGCGTTATTTGCCCAAACCAGACAGAAACAGGAGGAAAACAGACATGAGTGATTTCTTTGACACCCTGGGAGCCGCCGCAAGAAAGGCCGCCAGCTCCGCCGCCACCCAGATCTCCATCGCCGCGGAAGAGCAAAAGGTCCGTCAGGCCTATCAGGCCATCGGCAAGCTGTACTACCGGCAGACAAAGAACGGCGGCAGCCTCACCGGCGACGAATTTGACGCCCAGATCGCTGCGGCCGATGCCGCTCTGGAGCGGATCCGCAGCCTGAAGGATGCAAAGACCGTGGAACCGGACGACTACGTCACCGTGGAATGACCCTTTTCGAACCGGCAGACCCCTCCCGCGGGCCTGCCGGGTTTTTGCCGAAAACGGCTCCGGGTTGACATTCTCCGGAGCCTGTGGTATACTACCTCCAAACGAAATAGGACAGTTCGCAACCATCCTGTCGGTAAACAAAACTATGGATCGGACCGGAAAGCCGGTCTTTTTCGGATGGGCGCATTGCGCTCATTTTTTTGTGGGTTTTGGGGGCGTTCTGCGCCCTTTTTCTCATCTCAGGAGGTCACCCATGAAAAAATCCACCCGCTTCACCGTATACGCCGCCGCCATCGGCGCCATGTATCTGGTTCTGACCCATCTGCAGAATCTGATCTTCCCCGATTCCGCCACCATGGCCATCCAGTTCCGCCTGTCCGAGGCTCTGTGCGTTCTGGCCCTGTTCACCCCTGCCGCCATCCCCGGCCTGACCGTGGGCTGCCTGCTGTTCAACCTGACCTACGCCGGCACCCTGCCTCTGGACTTCCTGCTGGGCAGCGCCGCCACCCTGGGGGCCGCTTGGGTGATGTGGCGCACAAGGAATCTCACCGTCAGGGGCTATCCCCTTCTTGCCATGGTGCAGCCCGCCCTGTGGAACGCCCTGCTCATCGGCTGGGAGCTGACCCACTACATCGGCATGGGCTTTCCCTTCAACGCCGTCTGCGTTGCCCTGGGAGAGCTGGGGGTGCTGCTGATCCCCGGCAGCGTGCTGTATTACGCCATCCGGTCCCGGGGACTGGACAAGCGGATGTTTGAAAAGCCGTAATTTCCCGCTGAACCCTTGATTTTTCTGCATTTTTCCGGTATCATGGAGGAAATGGCACCTGCCACGCATTTTCTTGACGGAAAGGAGAAAACCCATGAAAAAACAGCTCAGCAGGAAAACCCTGCGGATTCTGATCCCCGTTTTTGTGCTTCTTCTGCTCATCCTTTTCTATCCCGCACTGCACAGCGCCTACCGGGACCGTTACCCTGCCATTGATCTCTGCCGCGGCGGCGGAGGCGGCATGGAGTTCATCCTGCTCGTCGTCGGAAGCGAACATATGTCCCCGGACCTTCAGGCCAAGGCTCTGGAAATCTGGGCGTGGAACGATGCCGTCATAAACGAGCTGAACGATCTGCGGCAGAACGGTGCCTGCAGCATCACCGTGTCCGGGGAGGTCAGCCGCGGCAAGACCACCTTGCGCTACGAGGGTTATGTTACCGATTCCGAAGGACAATCCGTTGCCTACCGGGAGGAAAAGACCTTCGACTTCGTGCTGGATCCCAAGCCCTTTCAGAACCGCAGCTTCTTTGAACAGCAATACCTGTAAAACGCCCCCGCACCTTATGCGGGTCCGCATAAAACAGTTTGGGATATGCTCTTCCAACCGAAACTGCTGATGGAATATGAACAGAACGCCCGAAGAATCTGTGAATTCTTCGGGCGTTCTGCCTTTGCTTATGAAGATTACTGCTTCTTGTACCCGCACTTCGGGCATACGCCTTTTTCGTTCAAAGCGATACCGCACAGGGGGCAGCGGTCTTTGGAGCCTTCCGGCTGGTATTCCTGGGACGCAGCATTCACGCCGCTGGTGAAAGTCAGCTTGGCGATATTCAGCTTGTCCTTCAGAAGCTCATAGACGATTTTGATCATGCCCTCGACGGTCATGGTCTCTTTCGTCACGACCAGACGGCAATCCGGGTAAGCGGTGGCAAGCTCTGTCCGGAATGCGGGGCCCTTCATCTTGTTGGTGGGGGCGCCATCCTTGATTCCCTGCTCTTCGTAGACTTTCAGGATTGCGGGCAGCAGCGGATCGTCTTCCCGCAGGATCAGGGCATGGTCAAAATTCTTCAGTACCTCCCATGCCGTCTTCTGGATTTCGTTGCAGGGGAA
>JAQXVF010000075.1 GCA_029224785.1 Bacillota bacterium | reverse complement strand
TGGTTGCGGAGGCAGGACTCGAACCTACGACCTCCGGGTTATGAGCCCGACGAGCTTCCAACTGCTCTACTCCGCGATATTCGTGAACTTCCCTGAGTTCTTGGATAGTATACCACAGGGATCCCTCTTTGTCAAGAGTTTTTTCCGCCCGAAAAGCCTACGTCTTTCATACTGGTGAGACACGTCTTCCCTGTTCCGGCGCTATATCTTTTGCAGAGACTTTGACCGCTTCGCTCTTCTGCCCGAAGGGTTCGAAACCAGTCCGGTCTTTCTCAAATATCTGTCTCTATATCAAAGCCCGCTTTCCTGCTTCCCACACAGTCCGAAAAGAAGGACACAGGGGGCAAATTCGCCCCCTGCCCGTAAATCGTTTGGTGTTTTTCAGCTTCTTGCCTCCGCTTCCACACTCAGGCTCTTCCACAGAAGATCCCCCGTGGACGTTACTGGCCGATGGCGCAGAATTCCGCCGGATCCATCGGCTCATCGTTGCAGGTTACGCCGAAATGAACGTGGGACCCTTCCGCAGTCTCCAGCAAAGCCGTCTCTCCAACGTATCCGATGGTCTGCCCCAACTTGACGCTCTGACCACTGACCACCTCCACCGTCTGATCCAGGCTGCTGTAACGGGTAACATACCCATCTTCGTGACGGATTACCACGGTCATGCCCATGCTGTCATCTTCGTAGATGGTATACACCACCCCGTCAGCCGCCGCAGTCACCGGAGTACCGGCTTCCGCTGCGATGTCCACTCCGTTGTGGACCCGCCAGTCACGGGTTGTCTCATTATAATCGAGAGAATCCATGGCGTACACCGCCACCGTCTGGCCCTGCACCGGAGCCGCGGTCTTCATCGGCTCTTTCTCCGCAGACCGGGTAGTCTCCGAAGAAGCGGAAGGCGCCGTAGATCCCTGGGGCAGCGTACCGATGGCCGCCACCTCCTGCTGTATTTCCGGGGATGTCGTTCCGGCATTTGCGAGCTGTGCTTTCTCCTGTCTGATATTTCTGGCGTACATATAGCCCGTGATCCCGATTGCCATAGCGCACAGGACCAGGGCTATGTAGTAGCCCTTACCGTGTGCACCCTTTTGAAATAGTTTCCTGATATTCATGTGAGTAACACCTCCGAATGAAAGTATTCCCACATTTTCCATATCTAAACATCAAATCAGGAATTCTCTTCTTCGTTGTGCAGAAGCTGCATCACCCGGGCTATGAGCTTTTCCTTCGCTGTCACCAGTTTTCCGGATACCAGGTCCTGGAATTCCTCGATCTCCGGTGTATGCTCCTCCAGCTCCTCCGCTACCTTTTTTACGTACCTGCCCAAGGCGCTGTCCTCGTACTTCGCATCCACAGTCTCCAGCAGCCGGGCCAGCTTCTCCATCTGCTCCGTTTCGGACAGCTTATCCTCCAGAGAATCCAGGAAGCCGGAGAAGGATGTAAAATCCAGATCCTCCGTGCTTTCCAGAGGTGGTTTTCCGGATAGGACACGCTCCACCTGGACGCTTCGGAATCTGCCCAGGGTACAGACATTGGCAAAATGCTCGCAGTTGTTGTATACCAGGTGATATCCCCGGCTCCCCAGGCTGAACCGGGCATAATCCACGATCTCCTCCACCGGATACAGGTCTTTCTGTTCCTCCGGAGAGTAGATCTTCACCTGAACGGTCCCTCCCCGCAGAAAATCCTCCAAACTGGTGGAGATCACCGCACACTTGGACCAGTCCAGCACGCTGTCGCTGTCCGTTCCGGAAAAGTGAATGACTTCCTCTTTGGAAATATAGATGCCATGATGGGAATAGAGACCGTGGCGCACCACACGAATGTGATCCCCCCGCTTGGGGGCGCAGGTGCACCACTGTTCCTCCATCAAACCGGTTTCATGATCCATATCCGCTCTCCCCTTTCCCTCTTACTGTACACTTTTTTTCCGGTTTTTGCAACAGGGAAAAGAGAGCAGGGGGCATCACTGGCTGACGATCCGGTAATAAGCGTTGGATGTGATTTTGTACACCAGTGTATAGCATAGTCCGAACACCAGATAGGTAATCAGCGTGATTCCCGCAAGCAGGGGTATGTTATGCAGGCCAAACAGCGTCAGCATCTTGCTGATAAAGGGAAACGCAAAGCACAGATGAAGCCCCGCAAATACCAGCGGAAGGAAAAACACCGTCAGAAGCTGGGAATTGATGCTGCGGCGGATCTCCCGTTTGGTCATACCCACCTTCTGCATGATCTCAAACCGGTCGCAATCCTCAAAGCCCTCGGAGATCTGCTTGTAGTAGATGATCAGAACCGCACCCAGAATGAACACCAGGCTCAACAGCATTCCCAGGAAGAACAGGCCGCCGTTAAGGGCATAATAGCCTTCCCGTTCCTCACTCCGGATGCTCAGGGAGAGGCCGCAGTTTTGCGGGCCGTCCTCCCGGGAATACAGGAACTCGTGCAGCTTCTCCCCCAACTGGGTCACCTTTTCCGCAGCCTGCTGTTCCTCTTCTCCGGAAATATCAAAGCAGAACATCCAGTCGCAGCCCATTGAGATATTCTCTTCATTCAAAACTGCGGAGATCCGTTCCGTCAGCACTTCCCAGTCCGGGACGATGAGGACGATGGTGGGACAGATCATCTCCGTAAACCCGCTGTGGGAAAGGCATTCCTTCACTTCCCCCACCACATGGATCCGGTTTCCGCCGGGAAACTCCACCGCGGGATAGTCTCTGCCGGTACGGAACCGGTACAGCAGAGCCTGGCCGGGAGCAAGGGAATAGTCGGTCCCCATGCCCCGGTTGAAATCCGCCAGAGGAACCAGCTCCACGTTGACGACTCCTGCCAGAGTGGTCTGCGTCACGGCATCGACTTTCTCGTGATCCGTTTCCAGCAGGCCTCCCTCGGTGTACAGGCCGGTAAGATTATAGGAACGGTAATCCAGCACGTTTTCCGCCGTCATGCCGTTTTCCTCCAGGAAGGCATACATCTGGCCGCTGAGATCCTCCCGCCAGGAGTCCTGAAAGGCTTCTCCGTTATAGCTGTACGCATCGAAGTTGTATTCCCGGGCATAGAGATTGCGCAGCGTGGATTCCACGCCAAAATACAGACTGCTGGTGGAAGAACAGGTCACCAGCACCATGGTCGCCAGAATGCACACCGATGCCAATCCCGCACCGTTTCGCTTCATGCGGAACAGCATGGAGGAAACGGACACAAAATGAGCCGGGTGATAGTAGTATTTCTTTCTCTTCTGCAGGATGCGGCAGAACATGACGGAGCCGGCGATCATGATCAGGTAGGTCGCCACGATGACCATGATCACGGCCACGAAGAACCACATCAGCGCAGCCAGAGGACTTTCAATGGAGACCGCGAGATAATATGCAAGTACCAGCACCAATAGCCCGAGTACGCCCAGCAGCCAGTTGGCCCTTGGGGGCTTTTCGCCCAGGCTCTCGCTTTTCATCAGGTTCACCGCACTGGTCCTGCGGATCTGCAGCAGGGAGCGAAGATACAGCAGCACCGTGATGCAGCCGAAGATCCCTGCCGTCTGATAAAGAGACTTGGGAGAAATGCTGAAGGAAAAACTGACTTTTTCCGCGATGAT
This sequence comes from Bacillota bacterium, assembly GCA_029224785.1. GTDB lineage: Bacteria > Bacillota > Clostridia > Oscillospirales > Oscillospiraceae > Faecousia. The sequence continues at coordinate 26,892 of JAQXVF010000075.1, read as the reverse complement.
GTTCACCAGGATCAGCTCTGCCAGCTTGGAAAAGAGAATGCCCAGCAGCAGTCCCAGGATCAGGGAGACTGCCAGCATGATCAGATTCTCCCAGAACAGCAGCTTCGCCAGATTGCCCTTGTTCATGCCCAGTACATTGTACAGGCCGAATTCCATCTTCCTTCTGCGGATCAGAAAGGAATTGGTGTAGAAGAGAAAGATGGCGGAAAAGACCGCCATGACGTAAACGCCCAGGAGCATGGTCTGGCACACCGTAGTCCCTCCGCGCAGGCTGCGAACCACATCCGACCCGCAAAGGAACAGAATGATATACTGCATCATGACCATCAGGGCAAAGGTCAGAAGATAGGGGGCGTACATCTGCTTGTTTTTCCGCATACCGTTGCACGCCAGACGGGGATAAAAGCCGAATCTCATGCCTGTTCACCGCCTGTCGTAATCAGCGTCAGCGTTTCTGCGATACGCTGGTAGAACTGCTCGTCGCTGCTTTCCCCCCGGTAAAGCTGATGGAAAATCTCTCCATCCTTGATAAACAGCACCCGGCCGGCATGACTGGCGGCCTTGACGGAGTGGGTGACCATCAGGATGGTCTGTCCCTCCTCGTTGATCTTCCGGAACAGCTTCAGAAGCTCGTCGGTGGACTTGGAGTCCAGAGCGCCGGTTGGTTCATCCGCAAACAGGATCTTGGGTCCCGTGATCAGCGCCCGGGCCACTGCCGCCCGCTGCTTCTGACCGCCGGAGACCTCGTAAGGGTATTTTTTCAGCAGCCCGGCAATGCCCAGCCGGAGGGCAAGCGGCGCGATTTTGCCGGTCATCTCCCTGTATAGCTTCCCTGCCAGCACCAGCGGCAGATAGATGTTGTCCTCCAGAGTGAAGGTATCCAGCAGGTTGAACTCCTGGAAAACAAAGCCGATGTTGTCCCGCCGGAAAGTGGCCATGTCCGATTCCCGGATCTTTCCCAGATCCATCCCGGCCAGCTCCACCCGACCGGAGGTTCCCTTGTCCAGTGAGGCCAGAATGTTCAGCAGGGTTGTTTTGCCGGAGCCGGACTCTCCCATAATGGCAACGTACTCGCCCTGCTCCACCGAAAAGGAAACGTTTTTCAGGGCCATGACCTGACTTCCGCCCAGACGGGTGGTGTAGATTTTCTGCAGGCCGGAAACATTCAAAATGTTCATTTGGATTCCCCCAATTCATCAGATGCCCTCATGATACAGGAAACGGGAAATGCATTCCATTTCATCGGCTTACATTTCCCGTGTGAATTCTTACATTCCTGTCACATTATTCCAGCATCACTGTCTGATCCGGAAAGATGAGGGAAAGGGTGGAACCTTCATTCCGCCTGCTCTCCGCCCGAATCTCTATGTTCAGCCGTCCGCAGACCCGTTTGGCAAGATACAGCCCCAGCCCGCTGGCCTTTTTGTCCATTCTGCCGTTGAACCCGGTGTATCCCTTTTCAAAGATCCTGGGGAGATCCTCTGCCTCGATGCCGATGCCTGTGTCGGTGATCCGGAGGGTATTTCCCTCCAGCCGGACGGTGACAGACCCGGAAGGCGTGTATTTGAGGGCATTGGACAGGATCTGGTCCACCACAAAGCAGAACCACTTTTCATCCGTGATCAGGCATTTCTCCACCGGAACGTAGTCCAGGGCGATCCTCCGGCTGATGAACTCCAGGGAGAACTTCCGGATGCTCTGCCGCAGCATGGCATCCAGATCACACCTGCGGAACACGAAATCCGTGGTCTCTGCCCCGGTCCGAAGATAGGCCAGCACCATCTCCACATACTGCTCAATGGAAAACAGCTCCCGCTTCAGCCGCAGGGCCTCCGGCGTATCCTTGTCATCCAGAAGAAGATGCATGGCTGCGATAGGCGTTTTGATCTGGTGGATCCACAGGGTATAGTAGCTTTCCGTATCCCTTCGCTCCGTCTCTACAGCGGACACGGTGTCCTGGACCTGCTGCCGAAGCTCCTCAATGATGGAAAAGCACGTCTCCTCCACCGGAGTCACTGCCGCAGGAAGGGGCCGGACGGAATGCAGGCTGGTCTCGATTTCCTCCTGCCTGCGGAGACTTCTGAAATAGCCTGCCGTCTCCGCGATCAGCAGCACGCTCCCGGAAAGCAGCGACGGATATACCACCGCCTGCAGCGGAAGCTGGTACAGCAGGATGGTGACGAAGAAGATCCCCGTGATCAGCACGATCAGAGCGATCTCCATCCTCTTTCCCTTCAGATAACCCCAAAGCTTCATACGCAGTCCTCAATCACATAGCCCATGCCGAATTTCGTGGAGATAAAGCCCGGCAGGCCGCAGGTTTCCAGCTTTTTCCGCAGCCGTCCCACATTCACTGTCAGGGTGTTCTCATCCACGAAACAGTCAGTCTCCCAAAGGCGCTGCATCAGCTTTTCCCGGCTGACCACCTTTCCCTTGTTTTCCATCAGGCAAAGGAGGATCCGGTATTCATTCTTGCTCAGGTCGATCCGCTCTCCTCCGTAGGTCAGAGAGCAGTCCCCGGTGTTCAGGAAGGCACCGCGATGCTCCATAACCGGAGCGGTGGTGCTGTAATCGTAGCTTCTCCGCAGGAGGGCCTGGACCTTGGCAATGAGCACCGCCATATCAAAGGGCTTGGACACGAAATCGTCCGCACCCATATTCATGGCCATGACAATGTTCATGTTGTCCGACGCCGAGGACAGAAACAGGATCGGCACCTTGGAGATCTTCCGGATCTGGCTGCACCAGTGGTAGCCATTGTAAAACGGTAAGGAAATATCCATCAGCACCAGATGCGGGGCTGACGCCAGAAACTCCTGCACCACCCGGCCGAAATCGGATACCGTGTCCACCTGGAATCCCCAGCTTTTGGCCAGGGTCTGGATGCTCTCCGCAATGCCAGGGTCATCCTCCACCAAAAACAGCTTATACATAATACCTCCTCCTGAGGGAAATTGTCGAGATTTGTCGATTGGATTTTCGGGAAAAGGAATTGAAAATTCCGGAATTGTATGATATTTTATCGAATGAAGGCAGATCCAACGGAGATGGATGAAGGGAGGCCGCAATGCTGAAGCTCTTGATTGCCGATTACGACGAAGACAGCTGCCGTCAGATTTCCGCCGCACTGGGTGCTTCCTACCAGATCCGGATCTGCCACAACGGATCCGATGCTCTGGACGCTCTCCGGGAGTATCAACCGGATCTGATGATCCTGGACATCCTGCTTCCGGGTATCGATGGGATCAGTCTGCTGCAGAAGGCCTCTGAAGAGGGCCGGATGCCCATTGTGCTGGCTGTAAGCCGGTTCCTCAGCGACTACATCATTGAATCCTGCAGCCGGCTTGGCGTCAGCTATCTGATGAGCAAGCCCTGCAACCTCACTTCCGTGATCCAGAGGCTTTCCGATCTGGTGCTCCAGTCCGATGCCCCAACATCGGCACCGGATCCCCGGTCCATTGTCAACGGGATGCTGCTGAATCTCGGTTTTTCCACCAAACTGAAGGGTTTTGCCTGCCTCCGGGAGGCCATACTGCTGATGGCGGAGGATCTGAACCAATCCGTCACCAAGGAGCTCTACCCCACCCTGGCAAAGCGTCAGGGCTGTACCTCCGAGCAGGCCGAACGGCTGATCCGCAGCGCCATCGAAAATGCCTGGAAATCCCGGGATCCCCAGGCATGGGAGCCCTACTTCCCCAATCAGCTCAAGCGGCCCACCAATCTGTCCATGATCTCCCGGATGGCCTCTGCCCTGCTGGAAAAGCATCTTCTTACCTGAAAACCAGTATATCACAAACCGCGCCGGACCGCAAGGATTCCCGTACAGAACGGAGGGACGGTTTTTCGCCGGTTTTCGTTTTTCCTATTGACAACCTGCTTTCTATACTGTAAAATACTCGTTTAGAAAGGTGGTGCTGTTATGGGCTTTTGTATGAATCGCGTTGCTGGCTTCATGGAAAAGTACCGGGATGGTGCCTCCGTTTTTCTCCACTGCATTCGTGGTTTTTCTTTTCAATTATTGACAAATGTATGCCGGGTCACGGAATGATTGTTTCATTTCCGACCGGCATTCTTTTTACCCAAATTCGAAAGGAGCAGACTGCATGAAGCCCTACGACAGAAAAATTGTTCTGGAAAACGGCAAAGAATTCTATGGCTACGGATTCGGCGCCCGTGTTTCTTCCGTGAACGAGCTGGTGTTCAATACCTCCATGGTAGGATACCAGGAGATCATTTCCGACCCCTCCTATACCGACCAGATGGTGTGTATGACCTACCCCCTCATCGGAAACTACGGTATGACCGATGAAGACTACGAGACCCGGGTGCCTACCATGGGCGGACTAATCGTCCGGGAGTACAACGACCTTCCCTCCAACTTCCGCTATACCAAGACCCTCTCCGAGGTGCTGGATGAATACGGGATCCCCGGCATCAGCGGCGTAGACACCCGAATGATCACCCGGATCATCCGCAGCGAGGGAAGCCAGAAGGTCCTGATCTGCGATGCCAGTCTGCCCTTTGCCCAGGCCTATCAGCTTCTGCTCAACTATCAAATGCCCCGGGATATGGTTTCCCGGGTCTCCTGCAAAAAGCGCTGGTACGCCCGGACTCCCCACCACAAATTCGATGTGGTAGCCATTGACTGCGGCATCAAGCTGAACATCATCCGGAAGCTCAACGAAAAGGGCTGCAATGTGACGGTGGTCCCCTACAGCACCACCGCCGAGGAGATCCTGAAAATGCAGCCGGACGGACTGTTCCTCTCCAACGGCCCCGGAGACCCCCAGGATGTGACCACGGTAATCGAGGTCGTTCGCCGGCTCAAGGGCAAGCTTCCGATCTTCGGCATCTGTTTGGGTCATCAGATGATTTCCCTGGCCATGGGCGCCAAAACCTTCAAAATGAAGTTCGGTCATCGCGGCGGCAATCACCCGGTCCTCAATCTGGAGACGGGAAAGGTGGAAATCACCTCCCAGAACCACTCCTTCGCGGTGGATGCCGGCTCTTTGGAGGGTACCGGTCTGACCCTGACCCACAGAAACCTGCTGGATAATACGGCAGAGGGCGTGGAATCCAAGGAATACAAGCTGTTTTCCGTGCAGTACCATCCGGAGTCCGCACCCGGCCCTCAGGACAGCAGCTATCTGTTTGACAAATTCATTTCCCTGATGAACGCAGAAAAGGAGGCTGACGTCAATGCCTAAGCGCACCGATATCCACAAGATCCTCGTGATCGGTTCCGGCCCCATCATCATCGGCCAGGCTGCGGAATTCGACTATTCCGGCACCCAGGCCTGCCTTTCCCTCCGGGAGGAAGGATACGAAGTCATCCTGATCAACTCCAACCCTGCCACCATTATGACCGACACCGATATCGCAGATAAGGTCTACATGGAGCCGCTGAATCTGGAATACGTGGCAAGAATCATCCGCCACGAGCGTCCCGACGCCATTCTGCCCTCTCTGGGCGGACAGACCGGACTGAACCTGGCGGTCCAGCTTGCCAAAAAGGGTGTGCTGGAGGAATGCGACTGCGAGATCCTGGGTACCAATTTCGACGCCATCGAGCGTGCGGAGGACCGGGAACTGTTCAAAGAGCTCTGTGCATCTCTGGGAGAGCCCGTTCTTCCCAGCCAGATTGCAAACACCATGGATGAGGGCCTGGCTGCCGCAAAGGAAATCGGCTATCCTGTGGTCCTGCGTCCTGCCTTTACCCTGGGCGGCACCGGCGGCGGCTTTGCCGACAACGAGGAAGAATGCCGCACCATGCTGAAAAACGCTCTGGCTCTCTCCCCGGTTCATCAGGTGCTGGTAGAAAAATCCATCAAGGGCTACAAGGAAATCGAATACGAGGTCATGCGGGATGCCAACGACACCGCCATCACCATCTGCAACATGGAGAACATCGACCCCGTGGGCGTTCACACCGGTGACTCCGTGGTTGTCTGCCCCTCCCAGACCCTGACCAACAAGGAATACCAGATGCTTCGGGACTCCGCCCTGCGGATTATCCGGGAGCTGAAGATCGAGGGCGGCTGCAATGTACAGTTCGCGCTGGATCCCCTGTCCTTCCAGTACTACCTGATTGAGGTGAACCCCCGTGTTTCCCGTTCCTCCGCCCTGGCCTCCAAGGCCTCCGGTTATCCCATCGCTCGGGTCTCCGCAAAAATCGCCGTGGGAATGCGCCTGGATGAGATCCGGATCGCCAACACCCCCGCCTCCTTCGAGCCGACTCTGGACTATGTGGTCACCAAAATCGCCCGGTTCCCCTTTGACAAGTTTGCCGATGCCAACAACACTCTCAACACCCAGATGAAGGCCACCGGCGAGGTCATGGCCATCGGAAGAACCTTCGAAGAGTCCCTGCTGAAGGCCGTCCGCTCTCTGGAAATCGGCGTGTGCCACCTGTACAACAAAAAATTTGACGCCTTCACGGAAAAAGAGCTGCTGCGGTATATTTCCAGCGGCACCGACGACCGGATCTTCGCCATTGCACAGCTTATCCGGCTCCACACAGACCTGAACCTGATCTACAACGCTACTCGCATCGATATGCTCTTCCTGGAGAAATTCCGCAACATTGTGGAATTCGAAAAGGAGCTGTGCTCCAACCCCGGAGACCTGCAGACCCTGCGGGATGCCAAGCGCATGGGCGTTTCCGACAAGTATATCGGCCAGTGCTGGGGCAAAACCGAGGCGGAGATCTTCCAGATGCGCAAAAGCAACCGGATCATGCCCGTATACAAGATGATCGACACCTGTGCCTCCGAGTTCGATTCCTACGTTCCCTATTTCTACTCCACCTACGAGACCGAAAACGAGTCCATCATCAGCGACAAAAAGAAAATCATTGTGCTGGGCTCCGGGCCCATCCGCATCGGTCAGGGTGTGGAATTTGACTATTCCACTGTCCACGCCATCTGGTCCATCCGGGACGCCGGATACGAGGCCATCATCATCAACAACAACCCGGAGACCGTCTCCACCGACTACACCACCTCCGACAAGCTGTATTTCGAGCCTCTGACCGTGGAGGATGTGATGAACATCATCACGCTGGAAAACCCCGTGGGAATTGTGGTTTCTCTGGGCGGACAGACTGCCATTAACCTGGCGGAGCCTCTGGATGCCCTGGGTGTGCCCATCATCGGCACCGATGTGGCTGCCATTGACCGTGCCGAGAACCGGGACTCCTTTGAAAAGATCATGTGGCAGCTCGGCATTCCCCAGCCCAAGGGAGAAGCGGTCACCAACATTGAGGACGGTGTGATAGTTGCGGCCCGTATCGGCTACCCCGTTCTGGTCCGTCCCAGCTTTGTTCTTGGCGGCAGAGCCATGCAGATCGTGGCCAACGAAGAATCCCTGCGCCACTACCTGCAGACCGCCGTGGAGATCAACACCGATCAGCCCGTGCTGGTGGACAAGTATATCATGGGCAAGGAGCTGGAAGTGGACGCCATCTGTGACGGCACGGATGTGTTCATCCCCGGCATCATGGAGCACGTGGAACGCACCGGCGTTCACTCCGGCGACTCCATCTCCATCTACCCCACCTTCTCCGTTTCCCAGCGTGTGAAGGACCAGATCATCGACTACACCCAGCGGCTGGGCAAGGCCATCGGCATCATCGGACTGTTCAACATCCAGTTCATTGCCGATAAGAATGACGATGTATTCGTCATTGAGGTCAATCCCCGCTCCTCCAGAACGGTTCCCTTCCTCTCCAAGGCGACCTCCGTTCCCATGGCCCACATTGCCACTCAGGTCATTCTGGGCCACAGCCTGCGGGAGCAAGGATATACCCAAGTGTATCCCACCGAGAAGAAGCGCTGGTATGTAAAGGCTCCGGCCTTCTCCTTCAGCAAGCTCAAGGGCATGGACACCTACCTGTCTCCGGAAATGAAGTCCACCGGCGAAGCCATCGGCTACGACAAGTCCCTGACCCGCGCTCTGTACAAGGCCATTCAGGCATCCGGAATGCACGTTTCCAACTATGGCACCGTATTCGCTACCATTGCAGACAGCGACAAACCCGCCGCTCTGCCCCTGATCCGCAGATTCTATGATATGGGCTTCAACATCGAAGCCACCGTGGGTACTGCACAGTACCTGAAATCCCACGGTATCCGCACCCGGATCCGTCAGAAGCTCACCGAGGACGGCTCTGACGACATCATCGTTGCACTGCGCCAGGGCCACATTTCCTACGTCATCAACACCATCGACATCAACAAGCCCGGCGTGTCCCACTCCGACGGTTCTGAGATCCGCCGCGCAGCCGTGGACAACAACGTAACCATGTTCACGTCTCTGGACACCGTCAAGGTACTTCTGGACGTTCTGGAAGAACAGACCCTTGGTGTCTCCACCATTGACGCGGAATAATCCTTTGTTCAAACGAAAACGGTCCCGGGAGAACTCCCGGGACTTTTTCTTGCACGATTCCCTTTTCGGGTATATAATGGTTCCATCACCACAAGGAGGCATTTCCATGAAAGAATACTATGGCTCCATGCCCGACGGATCTCCCATTTCCCTGTATACCTTTTCCGTAGGAAAGCTGACGGTCAGCGTTACGGATCTGGGCGCCACGCTGGTACGGATCCTGGTTCCCGATGCTGCAGGCAAAGCAGAGGATGTGATCCTGGGCTATGACCGCGGAGAGGATTACCTGAAGGACAGCGCAAACTGCTTCGGTGCCACCGTCGGCAGAAGCGCGAACCGGATCGGCGGTGCCTCTTTCGAGCTGGGCGGCATCGAATACTCCCTGGCAAAAAACGACAACGGAAACAATCTGCACAGCGGACCGGATCACTGGTTCCATCGGCTCTGGCAGGTGGAGGAAGTAACGGATCGTTCCATCCGTTTTTCCCTTTTCAGCCCGGACGGAGACCAGGGATTTCCCGGAAATGCCCGGGTGCAGGTGACTTACCGGCTGGAGGAACCCGGCTCCATCCATATTTCCTATGATGCCGTGTCTGACCGGGATACCCTTTTCAACCTGACCAACCACTGCTATTTCAACCTTGCAGGCTGTGATCACCCGGAAAATGCAATGCTCCAAACCCTTTGTATGCCCGCCCGGTTCTTCCTTCCCGATGACCCCTTCAACATTCCTACCGGGGAAATACGTCCGGTAGACGGCACCCCCATGGACTTCCGTGCTCCGAAGCCGTTGAACCGGGATCTGGATGCGGACTATGAGCCGCTGAAGCTCCAGCACGGCTACGACCACAATTTTGATGTCTGGTGCAACCCCTGCGCCGTATTGCAGGATCCGGAATCCGGACGCACCCTGAGGATCTCCACGGACTGCCCCGGTATTCAGCTGTACACCGGGAATTTCGTAGATGCCGTCGGAAAAAACGGCTGCCGGTATTTTCACCGGTCCGGTGTAGCACTGGAAACGCAATTCTACCCGGATGCCATTCATCATCCCCATTGGCCCCAGCCTGTTACCCGCGCCGGTGAACACTACCACAGCGATACCCTCCTGGAGTTTTGATTTTCTGCAGCCGCTGTTGCGGCTGCTTTTTTTGCACAGGGTATCCGATACGGCATAAACTGTCCTGTAAGCCCAAATCTCATTCTCATTCGGGAGGTATTTCACCATGCCAGAACGATGTCAGGAACCCATGCGCTGCTGCCCCGAAAACGGACGGAACGCAATGAGCATTCACACCAGAAAAATCACGGATAGCTGCCGGGACAAAGACTGCATTGAAGACCTGCGCGTATACTTAACCAAAGGATCCCAGAGCCTTTTCGAATCCGCCGCCAGTGCGAAAGTCCGCTGCGTGGAGCTGCTTTACACGTATATCGACGTGGAACCGGTAGCATTTGACCGGAACCATTACTGCGTGGATGTCACCTTCTACTATCGGGTGCTGGCCGACGCAGTCATCGGTGCCGCAAGGCCCGCTTCCCTGTATGGTCTTGCCGTGTTCTCCAAACGAGCCGTTCTCTGCGGAGAAGACAGCAAAGCACATATCTACTGCAGTGACACCCGAATCGGCGGTCCTGACGGCATGACCCGGATCGGTGCAAACCGCCCCACCGCCATCGTGGAGGTGCTGGATCCTATGGTACTCTGCTCCAAGGTTCGGGAAGTATGCGATTGCAGGGTTCCGGAATGCTCCGCTCAGATCCCCGGAGAGATCCGAAGTCTGTTCGATGAGGAACTGGTGATCACAGGAGACCGGAAGCGTCTGTTTGTGACCCTGGGACAATTCTCCATCATCCGGCTGGAACGGGATGCCCAACTTGTGGTTCCGGTGCTGGATTACAGCATCCCCACCAAGGAGTGCAGCGACTCCCCCGGATGTGCCGAGGATCCCTGCGAGATGTTCTCCCGGATTCCCTTCCCCGCATCCCAGTTCACTCCCCACAACTGTGACAGACCTGCGGATGCTCCCTGCAATTCTTCCCCCTGCTGCGGGAAATAACGGGATTCACCCCTTCTGCCCATAAAAATGCTCCCCGGAAGCCCTGGTTCCGGGGAGCTTATTTCTTTACAGGCCCCGCAGGACGCGCTTTCTGGCAATGTTGATGGGACCTTCCTGCATACGGTTCATCCAAGAAAGGCTCTTGCCGCAGCCGTAGACCACGCAGGACTCCGGGTCATCTGCCACACTGCAGGGAATCCCGCACCGATCTTCGATCAGACGTGCCAAGCCCCAAAGCTGACTTCCCCCGCCGGTAAGACAAATACCGTTCCGGGCTATGTCGCTGACCAGTTCCGGAGAGGTCTTTTCCAGCACGGACAGCACTTCCTCCGCGATCTGTCTTGCAGGACGGGAAAGGGCGTCGCAAAGATCCGCAGAGGTAATGGTCTCGGTGCGTGCTGTTCCGTTTTTTACATCACGACCGCTGACGGTCATGCCAACATTCTCGGGACGAGGCACCACACAGCCGATCTGGATCTTCATGGCTTCCGCCGTGACAGTTCCGATGACCATGCCGTACTTCCACCGCACAAAGCGGATGATGGTCTCATCAAACAGGTCTCCGGCAATCTCCATGGAGGAGGAAGCAGCCACGCCGTTCATGGACAGCACAGCAATGTCTGTTGTTCCGCCGCCGATGTCCACAACCATATGTCCTTCCGCCTGGGAAATATTCAGTCCTGCACCCATGGCAGCAGCCAGTGGCGCTTCGATCAGGTACACCCGGCGGGCGCCGGCTTCGATGGCAGCGTTGATCACCGTACGTTCTTCCACCTCTGTCACGCCGCTGGGCACGCTGACCACAACCCGAGGTTTCGGGGTAAAGAATCCGGCTTTGGTTGCCTTCCGAAACAGGGTCTGGAGCATTTTCACTGTCATCTCATGATCAGAGATCACGCCGTCCCGCAAAGGATGCATGGCCACCACGTTTCCGGGGGTTCTGCCCAGCATATTCTGGGCTGCAGCACCTACCTGAAGGATCCGTCCGGTATTCTTATCCAGCGCCACCACCGATGGCTCACGGACCACTACGCCCTTGCCTTCCATGTAGATCTGGACGCTGGACGTCCCCAGATCCAGGCCCAGGTCATTAGAAAATAAGAAATTCTTCAGCATTGTCTTCTCCTAACTTCCTGACCGGCGGCGCCTGACAGAGGCCACCACCGCAGAATCAACTTGTTTTGCACCTGCCGTCAGCAGGACCCGGGCACATTCTCCGGCCGTGGATCCGGTTGTCAGCACGTCGTCCAGCAGAATCACACGTTTCCCACGGACCTGCTCCGGATTCCGAATCCGATAGGCTCCAAGGACATTGGCTCTGCGTGCGCTGGAGTCTGCAATGCCGGACTGTGCACGGTTGTGCCGGGTTTTTACCAGCGTGGAAACCGGTTCAGATCCCAGTTCCGCACCCACTGCCCGGGCGATCAGTTCCACCTGGTCGTAACCCCGTCGACGCTTCCGTTTCCGGCTCACCGGCACCCAGGTCAGGACGAAGGGTTCCTCCGCCATTCCTTCCCTCAGGAGCTTCATGGCAATCCGCCTTCCGTATGCGGATGCATAGCTCCTGGCATTGCCGAATTTAAACCGCAGGATACTCTCCCGGACATTTCCTTCATAATACCACACCGCAACCCATTTGTGAAGATAGGTATGGGTCTCGGGGGAAGAAAAATCTTCGGTTTCTGACAGGCATTTTCCGCAGATATCCGTTTCTCCCCGCTGCAGAAGCTCCTGGCACAGCACACATTTCCTGGGAAAGAGCAGATCTGCCAGCAGGTGCCACAAACGAATCATATCTCCTCCTGAAGCCGGAGCTTCAATCCGGTGTACCGTCTGCTGTGATGATCGCTGACGGTCATGGTTTCCACCGCGGCGGCCTGTCCCACGAGGATGAATATCTTCCTTGCACGGGTGATGGCGGTGTACAGCACCTTCCGATACAGCAGATAGGGGCTGACATTTCCCGCAGCCAGAATCACTGCCCGGTACTCACTTCCCTGGCTTTTGTGGACCGTCATGGCGTATGCCAGTTCCAATTCCCCAAGCTGCGCATAGTCATAGTCCACGATCCGGTCATCAAAGGCTACCGCCAAGGTCTCCTGATCCAAATTCAGGGCCTCCACAATGCCCACGTCGCCATTGAACACTCCGGCGCCTACCTGGCTGCCGTCCCGACTGCGCCAGAGCATATCATAATTGTTCCGGATCTGCATCACCCGATCTCCCACCCGGAACACCGTATCGCCCCGCTTCCGCTCCGCCTTTGTGGGGCTGGGGGGATTGAGCACCTTCTGAAGAAGCACATTCATGCTTGCCGTACCGGTGCCGCCCTTTCGGGAGGGTGTCAGCACTTGGATCTGATCTGCAGGAATGTGCATATTCGCAGGAAGCCTGCGGCTGCACAGTTCACATACCGTCCGGGCAATTTCCTCATCCGTCTGCCGGGGCATGAAGAAAAAGTCGCCGTCTTTCCGGTTCTGCAGATCCGGCATCTGTCCCCGGTTCACGCTGTACGCATTCATGACAATCCGGCTCTGGGCCGCCTGTCGGAAGATCTCCGTCAGGGAAACCGTCCGCAGGGCACCGCTTTTCAAGATGTCACGCAGCGGAGAGCCGGGTCCAACCGGAGGAAGCTGATCCGGATCGCCTACCATAATCAGCCTCTTTCCCTGGGGGATTGCCTGCAGAAGCCGGTAAAGAAGGACAACGTCCACCATGGACATCTCATCCACAATAATCGCCTCCGCCTTCAGCGGGTTGTTTTCGTCCCGCATAAACACGGTTTTTCCCGAAGCGGGGTCCAGCTTTGCCTCCAGCAGTCTGTGAATGGTGGATGCCTCCCGGCCCGTTACCTCCGTCAGGCGTTTCGCCGCCCGTCCGGTGGGTGCCGCCAACACATAACGGATACCGACCTGGTCGTATAACGACAGGATCCCCCGAAGAATGGTGGTCTTGCCTGTGCCCGGACCGCCGGTAATCAGCATCACACCCTCTTCTTCCGCAGCACGGATGGCCTCCCTCTGCTTTTCGGAAAAGGTCATGCCGCTCTCCTGCTCTGCAACCTGAATATAACGTTCCGCGTCACCAATACTGCGAAGCCGCTGGTTTCTCAGCGTCAAAAGGCGGTTGCTGCAGAACGTTTCCGCCTCAAAAAGCTCCGGCAAATACACCGCCGTCACATTCCGGATTTTCTGACGGAAAATCCTTTCCCCCTGTTCCATCCGGTCCAGTGTATCCGGAATCTGCTCCGGATCCAGGTTCAAAAGCTGTGCTGTGGCGGCAATCAGCTTCTCCTCAGGCAGGAACGTGTGTCCCTCTGAAAGATTAAAGCTCAATTCATACCGTACTCCTGCCTCCACCCTCCGGTGATCGTCCGCCGAAACGCCCTGCCCCACTGCAAAGGCATCCACTTTTTCAAATTCGGCGCCGATGCCCTCCTCCATCAGCAGGTAAGGATCCTCGTAAATGTACTCCAGCGCGCCTTCTCCGTAGAGCTTATAGGTTCTTGCCGCCAGCTCTGCCGGAAAACCATTGGCGGTAAAAAACTCCAGCAACAGGCGCATTCCCACCTTCCGCTGGTACTCCTCCCCGATCTCCCGGGCCTTTTTTTCGGAGATTCCCTTGACCTCCGCAAGACGGATCGAGTCATTTTCCATGATCTGCAGGGTCTGGTCTCCGAATTTGTGGACGATCCGCTTGGCAAGCTCCTTGCCGATCCCCTTCAAAGCACCTCCGGAAAGATAATTCAGAATATCCCGGGTATTATTTGGCATCATCCGGTTCAGAAACTCCGCCTCAAACTGCCTTCCGTATGTAGCGTGATTCCCCCATTTTCCCGTTACCTCCAGCCACTCGCCGGGTGCCGGCATAGGGATGGTCCCCACCACGGTGATCTCCTTCCCATCCTGACCGTCCATTTTCAGGATGGCATACCCGTTTTCATAGTTCTGAAAAACCACCGCTTTGATGGATCCGTATATGATTTCCAGTTCCGCTTCCCGCAATGAAATCCGCTCCGTTCTCAGTCCATCCGAAATACACACTGCATGATGGCACATAATCTCACATTTTATGCTATTCTATCATAAAAATCCAGTCAAGGAAAGAGGATTTTCCGCATCTTTACGGTCCTGCATCATTTTTTCTACTCATAGAGGAGAAAAATTCTCTTTATACATATTGAATATTTTTTTATCGTATGGTAAAATCCTTATGTTGACCTAATTGTACCTTCTATCTGGAATTGGAGGATGTATGCGACTGTTTTCGTTGCTGACCTGGGTTACGCAGTTGGGTTTTTCCGTGGTCTGCCCACCGCTTTTCATGCTTTGGCTTGCCGGCTGGATCCGGGACAGGTACGGCATCGGAAGCTGGCTCACTCTGGTATTGGGTGCCATTGGACTGCTGATCTCCTTTCGTTCCGTCCAGTCCGGAATCCGTGCCATCATGAAAGAGGCAGGTGTTGAACTGCCAGGCAGGAAAAACACCCGAAACAAGCCGAAGGCTTCGGATGATTCCGTTTCCTTCAACGACCACTTGTAAGCATCTTGCAAAAAGGAACCACACCTATGAAACTACAACCCGCATCCAAAAAAGAAGTGATCCGGATCGCCAAAGGCTCCGTCATACTTGCCGTTCTGCTTGTGCTGAGTATGCTTCTGCTGAGCTTTGTGGGCGTCGGCACCTTCAGCTACCGGATCGTTCTCAGCGCTGCCGGCGGCACCGCCGTAGCCGTACTGAATTTCGCCATGATGTGCCTGATGGTGCAGAAGGCTGCCGCCACCCAGGATGAAAAGCTACGCCGATCCCGCGTTCAGGCAAGCTATCATCTTCGCCTGGTCCTTCAGGCCGGATGGGTCGTCGTGGCATTCCTGGCACCTTTTCTCAATGTCATTGCCGCAGCCATTCCCCTGTTTTTCCCTTCCGCAACCATCTATTTCCTGCAGGTCACGGGAAGACTGATGCCCGCCGGGGAGAGTCCGTCACCTGACCGTCGGGAGGATCCGGAATCCGGCGGGGAAGATCCCGAAGAAGACACCCCCGGTCCTTTTGAAGTGTAAATCCGCAGCATATACGATTATGAGGTGATACCGCATATGGAAATGTCAATCAACGGTGCAAGAATCCTCTTCACCATCGAAAACGTCCCGATTTTGGGGACAGTCCACATCACCCAGACCCTTGTGGTCAGTTGGCTGGTGATGCTGATCCTGTCCGCACTGTGCATCTGGCTTGGTTCCGGCCTGAAGGTCACCAATATTTCCCGGAAGCAGGCTGTAGCGGAGATGGCGGTCACCTCCCTGATCAAGTTTGTCCACGGCAACATGGGCGAGGGCTTTGACCGGTATATTCCTCTGGTCGGCACCATTTTCGCTACCAGCGTGGTTTCCAATCTGATCAGCCTTCTGGGCATCTGGAGCCCCACGGCAGACCTGATGACAGAGCTTGGCTGGGCTCTGGTGGTGTTCATCCTCATCACCTACCACAAGATCAAATCCTCCGGTATCGGCGGCTATCTGAAGGGATTCCTGGACCCCATCTTCATTATGGCACCCATCAATGTCATGTCGGAGCTTTTCACCCCCATCAGCATGGCCTGCCGTCATTTCGGCAACATTCTCTCCGGCACCGTCATCAGCGCCCTGATCTATGGTGCCCTGACTGCCGCAAGCTATGGCCTGCTGGGGCTTCTGGGCTCTGTGAAGGTGGTTGCCATCTTCCTGATCCTTGTGGGAGGAGCTCTGTTCTGGTTTGGCCGAAAAAAAGGTTCCAAGAAAATGAAGATTCCGGGCATCGTTCTGGCGGTACTGGGTGTCTTGGGCCTTTTGAATAGCCTGGGAGGCGTTTTCGCCAAGTTCCCCTTCCTTGCCGTTGGCATTCCCGCCATTACCAGCTTCTATTTTGACTGGTTCGGCGGCTGCATCCAGGCATTTATCTTCTGCACGCTGACCACCATCTTCATCAAACAGGCCGCAGGGGACTGATCCCCGGCCATTTGAATAGACAACATCGAATGTAACAGGAGGAAACTTTTATGAATGATTTTCAGGTTTTGGCAAAAGGTATTGCCCTGTGCGGCTGTGCAATCGGCGCCGGCCTTTCTCTGATCGCAGGTATTGGCCCTGGTATCGGCGAAGGCAACGCTGTTGCCCGTGCCTGTGAAGCCATCGGCCGTCAGCCCGAGTGCAAGAGTGATGTAACCAGCACCCTGATCCTTGGCGTTGCACTTTCCGAGACCACCGGTATTTACGGCTTCGTTACCGGCCTGCTGCTGATCTTCTTCGCACCCGGTCAGTTTATGAAGTTCCTTGGCTGATTTCCGGTCCTCCGGTAAATCAACATTTCACTCCGAAAGGAGACTCACGCATGGAAGTATATCAGTCCCTTGTGGCAGTGGAGCCTCTGACGCTCATTGCCACCATCTGCAACCTGTTCGTCCAGCTCTATATCATCAAGCGTTTCCTGCTGGATAAGATCCTGGCTGTGCTGGATGCCCGCCGGAAGGCTGCCGATCAGCAGATCGCAGATGCGCAAAAAGCCCGGGAAGAAGCTGCCGCCATCAAGGAAACCTATGAGCAGAATATGCTCCAGGCAAAAGCGCAGGCAGAGTCCATTCTGGAAAACGCCCAGAAAACCGCTTCTCAGCGCAGCGAATCCATCATTGACGATGCAAAGGCCCAGGCTGCACGGATCATGGACAAGGCATCAGCCCAGATCGCCATGGAGAAGAAAAAAGCCATCAATGATGCCAAGGACGAGATCTCCGATCTTGCCATGACCATCGCCGGAAAGATCGTGGAGCGCGAGCTGAATCCCGAGGATCAGCAGCAGATGATCAACCGCTTTATCGACAAGCTGGGTGAATGACATGACGCAGATTGCAAGTGTTTACGGCGAGGCCATGTACTCCCTCGCAAAGGATAACCATCTGCTGGATCCCATTTTGGAAGAGATGAACGCTTTGAAAGCTGGGTTTGAGGAGAATCCGGACTTCGTCCGTCTGCTCTCCACCCCCAACCTCTCCAAAGAGCAGCGCGTTTCCATTCTGGATGACAGCTTCTCCGGCAAAATCCAGCCGTATTTGCTGAATTTCCTGAAAATTCTCACCGAAAAGGGCTATGTATCCCAGTTTCCCGGCTGCTGTGCGGCCTTCCGCGACCTTTACAACCGGGATATGGGCATTCTTCCCGTCACTGCCGTTACCGCCGTTCCCCTTTCCGGGGAGCAGACCGCACGGCTCCAGGAAAAGCTTTCCGATATGACAGGCAGGAAAATAGCCCTCTCCAACCGAGTAGATCCACAGTGTCTGGGCGGCGTCCGCCTGGACTATGACGGCAAGCAGCTTAATGATACCATCGCCCACCGGTTCCAGGCCATCCGTGAGCTGCTGACTGACACCGTACTCTGATTTTAGAAAGCAGGGACAGTATGGAATTAAGACCCGAAGAAATCACCAAAATCATCCGCAGCCAGATCATGAACTATGAGCACAAGCTGGAACAATCCGAAACCGGCGTGGTCATCCTGGTCGGCGACGGTATTGCACGGGTATCCGGACTGGATCAGTGTATGGCCGGTGAGCTGGTGGAATTCCCCAACGGCTCCTACGGCATGGCGCAGAATCTGGAAGAAGATACCGTATCCGTCGTTATCCTGGGTACCGATCAGGGTATCCGGGAAGGCGACACCGTAAAGCGTACCGGACGCGTGGTATCCGTTCCCGTCGGTGAAGCGCTGATCGGACGTGTTGTCAACGCTCTGGGCGAAGGCATCGACGGCAAAGGCCCCATCGATGCCGCCCAGTTCCGGCCCATCGAATCCCCCGCCCCCGGTATCATCGACCGGGAACACGTCAACACGCCGCTGCAGACCGGCATCAAGGCCATTGACTCCATGATCCCCATCGGACGGGGCCAGCGTGAGCTGATCATCGGCGACCGCCAGACCGGTAAAACCACCATCGCCACCGACACCATTCTGAATCAGAAGGGCAAGGACGTGATCTGCATCTATGTGGCCATCGGTCAGAAGCGCTCCACCGTTGCCCAGGTTGTGGAGAACCTGACTGCCGGCGGCGCCATGGACTACACCATCGTGGTCTGTGCCACCGCCTCGGAGCTGGCTCCCATGCAGTACATCGCACCGTATGCAGGCTGCACCATGGGCGAGTACTTCATGGATCAAGGCAAGGACGTGCTGGTCATCTACGACGACCTTTCCAAGCACGCCGTGGCATACCGTGCCATTTCCCTTCTGATCCGCCGTCCCCCCGGACGGGAAGCATACCCCGGCGACGTTTTCTACCTCCACTCCAGACTGCTGGAGCGCGCCGCACACCTTTCCCCCGAGAAAGGCGGCGGAAGTCTGACCGCCCTGCCCATCATCGAGACCCAGGCCGGTGACGTGTCCGCCTATATTCCCACCAACGTCATCTCCATTACCGACGGTCAGATCTTCCTGGAATCTGAGCTGTTCAACTCCGGTATTATGCCCGCTGTGAACCCCGGCATCTCCGTGTCCCGTGTCGGCGGCGACGCCCAGATCAAGGCCATGAAGAAGGTTGCCGGTTCTTTGAAGCTGCTGTATTCCCAGTACCGTGAGCTGCAGAGCTTTGCCCAGTTCGGTTCCGATCTGGACGCAGACACCAAGGCTCGTCTTGCTCTGGGCGAACGCATCGTGGAAGTGCTGAAGCAGAAGAACAATGCCCCCGTGGAAGTTGCCCACCAGGTCTGCATTCTCTATGCGGTGGTACACGGCTACCTGAACAAGCTTCCGGTTTCTCAGATCGCTGCATTTGAGGCGCGCCTGTATGAATTCCTGGACAATCTCCACAGTGACATTCTCACGGCCATCCGCTCCACCGGCAAGCTGGAGTCCGGCACTGAGAACGCCCTGAAGGCTGCCCTGGAGGAGCTTCTCAAAGAATTTGACATCGAAAAGTAAGGAAAGGAGGCCCCAACATGGCTGGCGTATCCACCAAGGATATTAAAACCCGAATCCGCAGCATGGAAAGCACCAAGCAAATCACAAAGGCCATGGAAATGGTCGCCGCTTCCAAGCTGCGTCATGCGCAGGCTCGCGTTGAGAATTCCCGCCCTTACTTTGAAATCCTCTACTCCACCATTCACGATATTGTGGAGGCAAACCGGGATTTCTCTTCCCCTTATCTGGAAAACCGCCCGGTGAAGAAGATCGCCTATATCGTCATAGCCGGTGACCGGGGTCTTGCAGGCGGCTACAACAGCAATGTGCTGAAGCTGGTTCAATCAGAGATTGAAGGAAAAGACGTTGTCATAATCCCCATCGGCAAGAAAAGCACGGATTACTTCTCCTCCAGAAAGATCCCCGTGCTTACCACGGTGTATTCCGATGCCTCCGCCGTTTCCATCGGCGACTGCTTCTCCATTGCCAAGCAGCTTTCCAAGGCATTTCTGGCGGGAGAATTTGACGAGATCCGCCTTGCCTACACCAATTTCGTATCCGTTCTTTCCCAGACTCCTGCCTCTATCCGGCTCCTGCCTCTGATTCGGGAGACCACCGGTCGTGAAGGAACCCGTCCCACCGACGTTCTCTACGAACCGGATGGCGAGACCGTTTTTCAGGCCGTCGTACCGGAGTATCTGGGCGGCGTTCTCTACGGTGCCCTTTGTGAAAGCCGGGCATCCGAGCACGCGGCCAGGCGCACCGCCATGGATTCCGCCACCCAGAATGCCGAGGATATGATCGCAGATCTGAGCCTGAAATACAACCAGGCCCGTCAGGCTGCCATCACCCAGGAGATCACGGAAATCGTTGCTGGCGCATAAAGCCGCCTGATTCTACACAAGGAGATGATCCCAATGGCCAAAAACATCGGAACCGTGACCCAGATCATGGGTCCTGTTCTGGATATTCGTTTTCCGGACGAGCATCTGCCGGAACTTCTCACCGCCATCGAAATCCCCCACGGTGACCGTAAGGTCATTGCCGAGGTTGCCCAGCATATCGGTGACAACGTGGTCCGCTGCGTTGCCATGAGCTCCACCGACGGTATGCAGCGCGGAACCGAAGCCATCGACACCGGCGCTCCCATCAGCGTCCCCGTAGGCGAAGATTGCCTGGGACGGGTGTTTAACCTGCTGGGCGATCCCATTGACAATGCCGGGGATCTGCCTGCCGGTCAGGAGCGTTGGCCCATCCACCGTCCCGCCCCTGCTTATGACGAGCAGCAGCCTGCCACGGAGATTCTGGAGACAGGCATCAAGGTCGTAGACCTGATCTGCCCCTATGCCAAGGGCGGAAAGATCGGTCTGTTCGGCGGCGCAGGCGTGGGCAAGACCGTTTTGATCATGGAGCTGATCAATAACGTTGCCAAAGCACACGGCGGTATTTCCGTGTTCACCGGCGTTGGGGAGCGGACCCGTGAGGGAAACGACCTGTACAACGAAATGACCGAGTCCGGCGTTATCAAAAAGACCGCCATGGTCTACGGTCAGATGAACGAGCCCCCCGGAGCCCGTATGCGGGTCGGCCTGTCCGGTCTGACCATGGCAGAATACTTCCGGGATGTCAAGCATCAGGATGTGCTGCTCTTCATTGACAACATCTTCCGTTTCACCCAGGCCGGCTCCGAGGTTTCCGCTCTGCTGGGCCGTATGCCCTCCGCCGTTGGCTATCAGCCGACCCTGGCAACGGAAATGGGCGCTCTGCAGGAGCGTATCACTTCCACCAAGAACGGCTCTATCACTTCCGTTCAGGCCGTTTATGTGCCTGCTGACGACTACACCGACCCGGCACCTGCCACCACCTTCGCCCATCTGGACGCTACCACCGCTCTGGACCGCAGCATTGCCTCTCTGGGCATCTATCCTGCCGTGGATCCTCTGAGCTCCACCTCCCGTATCCTCTCCCCTGCCATTGTGGGTCAGGAGCACTACGACACGGCCCGTGCCGTCCAGCGGATCCTGCAGCGCTACAAGGAGCTGCAGGACATCATCGCCATCATGGGCATGGACGAGCTGAGTGACGAGGACAAGCTGGTAGTCAACCGTGCCCGGAAGGTCCAGCGTTTCCTGTCCCAGCCCTTCTCCGTGGCGGAGCAGTTCACCGGTTATGAGGGCAAATATGTTCCCCTGAAGGAGACCATCCGTGGCTTCCAGGAGATCATCGACGGCAAGCATGACGACATTCCCGAATCCTATTTCCTGTTTGCCGGCACCATCGACGAAGTGGTCGAAAAGTATCGGAAGGGTGAGAATGCATGACCGGCTTCCCGCTGAAAATCGTTACCCCCGACGGTCTGATCTATGACGGTCAGGCAGAATACCTGGTCGTCCGCACCACAGAGGGCGACGTGGGTATTTTGGCCTCCCATATCAACAGTGTATTCTCTCTGGGTATGGGAAAAGCCACCATCATTTCCGATGGTCAGCGCAGAACGGCGGCCTGCATCGGCGGAATGCTTTCCGTGATGAACGGCAGCGTCACGCTGGTGCCCACCACCTTTGAATGGTCCGATCAGATCGATGTGGACCGGGCAAATGCCTCCCTGGAAAGAGCCCAGAGCATCCTCAACAGCGGGTCTGCCAGTCAGACGGATCTGAAGCTTGCAGAGGCAAGGCTGAGACGCGCTCTGGTCCGCAAAGGCGTTGCTTCCAGGTAATCCCCCTGCTTCCGACGCATTCCATGCGTCGGAAGTTTTTTCATATTTCTCTTGTAAAATGAGATAATTTGGTATATAATCCATGTATTCTCGTCAATAGAAAGGAATTGTGTCATGGAACTGATTTCCGTTCGCGAACTCCATAAAAACACCGCGGCCTATGTGGGCAAAGAGATCCAGGTCGGCGGTTGGGTTCGTTCCATCCGCGCCAGCAAGCAGTTTGGCTTTATTGTACTCAATGATGGTACTTTCTTCACGCCTGTTCAGGTCGTGTATCATGATACCATGAATAATTTCACCGAAGTCTCCAAAACCAATGTGGGCGCCGCGCTGATCGTCACCGGCACCCTGGTGGAGACTCCCGAGGCAAAGCAGCCCTTTGAGATCCAGGCCACCGAGGTAACCGTGGAAGGTGCCTCCACCTCCGATTATCCTCTGCAGAAGAAGCGGCATACCCTGGAATACCTGCGGACGCTGAGCCATCTGCGCCCCCGCACCAACACTTTCCAGGCCGTTTTTCGTGTCCGCAGCCTGATTGCCTATGCCATCCACCAGTTCTTCCAGGAGCGGGACTTTGTTTATGTCCATACCCCTCTGATCACCGGATCGGACTGTGAGGGCGCCGGAGAAATGTTCCAGGTTACTACCCTGGATCTGAACAGCATCCCCCTGACGGAGGACGGAAAAGTGGATTTTTCCAAGGATTTCTTCGGAAAGTCCACCAATCTGACCGTTTCCGGCCAGCTCAACGGCGAAACCTTTGCCATGGCCTTCCGCAACATCTACACCTTCGGCCCCACCTTTCGGGCGGAAAAATCCAACACCACCCGCCATGCTGCCGAATTCTGGATGATCGAGCCGGAGATCGCTTTTGCCGACCTGCAGGATGACATGGCTCTGGCAGAGGACATGATCAAGTATATCATCTCTTTTGTTCTGGAAAAAGCGCCTGAAGAGATGGCCTTCTTCAATCAGTTTGTGGACAACGGACTGCTGGAGCGGCTGAACCATGTCCTCAACTCCGACTTTGGCCGGGTCACCTACACAGAAGCCATTTCCATTCTGGAAAAGCACAACGATCGCTTCGACTATCCGGTGTACTGGGGTTGCGACCTGCAGACCGAGCACGAGCGCTTCCTGACAGAAGAAGTCTTCAAGCGCCCCGTTTTCGTCACCGACTATCCCAAGGAGATCAAGGCCTTCTACATGAAGCTGAACCCCGACGGAAAAACCGTTGCAGCCATGGACTGCCTGGTGCCGGGAATCGGAGAGATCATTGGCGGCAGCCAGCGCGAGGATAACTACGAGCTGCTGAAGGCCCGTATTGAGGAGCTTGGCATGAAGCCCGAGGATTATGGCTTCTACATGGATCTTCGGAAATACGGCTCCGCACGCCATGCAGGCTTTGGTCTCGGCTTCGAACGCTGCGTCATGTACCTGACCGGTATGGGCAACATCCGGGATGTACTTCCCTTCCCCAGAACCGTCGGAAACTGCGAACTGTGATTTTTTGCCCCCCATTATCGATGGGGGGCATTTTTGTATGACGACATCGGGTGTGGGCATACTATTGCCGGAGGCGATTTATTTGCGCAGACTTGCCGCTTTGATCGGACTGATGCTCTTATTCGGCACCGGCAGCATCCCCGCCGAATCCGTAAACCCCGCCGTCATTTCCCAGGTCTCCGCAGTCTATTTTCACAGGGGCGCTGTTCTTCTGCGGAAATACGACTCCCCTGATGAGATCTCCGGCCTGATGGTCTATCTTCGGTCTGTGAAAGAAGTTGGAAGCTGTGCCGTCCCCGATTTTCCTGCCAACGACCGCATCACGGTCACCGTGACCTGTACGGACGGAAAAAAACACATCTACGAAATATGGGACGGCTGCTATCTCCGGAAAGACCGGGGAACCTGGCGGCAGATCCTGCCCCTCTGCGATGACGGGATTCCCCTGTACCTGATGTGCCACCCAAACTGACAAACAAGCGGACCCATCTGCCCACGGCAGAGAGGTCCGCTTGTTCTTCTATTTTTTCCGGTTTGCCTTTGCAAGCTCCGCAATTTCGGGGTATTTGGAGATGACATAGTCATATCCTGCAGGCGTATGGGGAAGCATACAATCCATACAGCTTTTGTAGCCTTTTTCCGTATAGGTGCAGTTTCCTCCGCAGCCATCGCCCAGGGCGTACAGGGGACAATAGCAGAACAGGCAGTTGAAGGTCTCCGGATGGCTGGTCTTGTGACAGGGGAAAAACTCACAATTTGTGTTCTGCACGAAGGCGTAGTTTTTTGTTTTTACTTCCGACATGGTTTCCTCAGCTTTCCCTGCTTCCGCAGTTCATCGATCTTCACCAGGGCAGTGGGTGCATTTCCGATGGCAAAGATTACCGGTCCCGGGATTCCTGCAGCCTTTTCCATGGACGCCGCAGCCCGGGTCATACCGTTTTCCCTGGCGGATTTCGCCACATCCTCATCGGAAATGAAGCACACCGCCTTGCATCCCAGACGCTTGAGGGCAGGTTTGTTGATGCCGGACAGGCCCATGTTGGTATCCGTCACAATGGTCGCTCCCTTGCGGAGGGCATCCTGGGCAATTTTCAGAACATCTTCGGAAAAATACAGATTCTCTGCATAGTCAAAATCCGCAGAAGTATGGATTACCCGATTGATAATGGGTGCAAGCTCCGGGTCCAGCGGGTGCTTCAGTTCGCTTTCAATGATCTCAAAACTGCGCTTTTCAATTTCCTGGGGTAACACCTGTTCCAGAATCATATTCCTTCCTCCAAAATCCGATAAATCAGTTCCATGTTCAGGCTGCTGCGGACTCCCTCCGCCAGCTTGTCGTATTGTGCCTGCTTATATGCGGCAAAATCGAAATCCGGGTTTTCCAGACTGACTCCCTTTTCCCTTGCCAGTGCGCCCAGCACCGCTTTCCGGCGTTGGACATGGTTCCCTGGACCATAATCACGTTAGCCATTCAAAACCTCCCTGATCGCATTCAGCAAAATATCGTTTTCCTCCTGCTGCTTGATGCCGATCCGCACATAGGAATCCCCCAAGCCTGTGTAATTCCCGCAGGAGCGAACCAGGATTCCCCGTTCCTTTAATGCGGGATGCAGTCTGGCAGGTCCCTGCAGAAGAAGATAATTCCCTTCCCCGGGAAATACGTTCAATCCCATTTGCGAAAGCCGCTGCACCATGTATTCCCGCTGTTCCTGGACCATGCATCGGGTTTTCTCTTCCCAGCCTTCCTCCTCCAGGGCAGCCACCCCGGCAACCTGAGCAACGGAGGATACGCTCCATTCCGAACCGTATGGCGCAATTCTCTCAAGCAGTTCAGGGATACCAAACAGATATCCCAGCCGGATCCCTGCCATGCCATACATTTTCGTATAGGCCCGGAGGATCAGCAGGTTTTCGCAAAGCTGTCCCGCCATGGTATTCCCCTTTGTGAAGGGCAGGAAGCACTCATCCAGCACCACCAGGATCCCAAGTTCTTTCGCCCGGGCAATGATTCTCTCCAGCAGGTCCTCCGGAATCAGCCGGCCGGTAGGGTTGTTTGGGCTGCACAAAAAGACGATCTCCGTCTCTTTTGTCATGGAATTCAGAAAATCCTCCGTCAAGAGGAAGCCGTTTTCCGGAAAAAGAAGGTATTCCCTGACCTGTCCTCCGAACTGCCGTACTGCCCGCTCGTACTCGGAAAAGGTGGGTGCCGTGACCAGTGCCAGCCGGGCCTTTTTCCATGCACAGATCCGGAAAATCAGATCCGACGCTCCGTTTCCGCAGAGGATCCGGTCTGCAGGAATGCCATGGTGATCCGCCAGTGCCTGTCTCAGTTTCCGGCAGTGGCAATCCGGATAGATGTCAAACTCGTCTATATGGTCCACGATGGCCTGCCGGGCCTTGGGAGGCATCCCCATGGGATTGACGTTGATGGAAAAGTCCAGAAGAATGCTCTCTTCTCCATAGACGTTTCCGCCGTGCTCATAACGCTGCATACACGATCCCCCTGATCAGAACGGAGACTATCATCATCCATACTGCCGTCGTGTAGAGCAGCCGGTGGGAGCGAAGAATATCCTCCGGTTCCACCTCTCTCGTACTGTCCCCGATAAATGGTTTGTGATGAATCTCTCCAAAGTATTGGGCATCTCCGGCGAGCCGAACACCCAGTGCACCAGCCATCACCGATTCGGTCTGTGCGGAGTTGGGGCTGG
Organism: Bacillota bacterium; assembly: GCA_029224785.1. GTDB lineage: Bacteria > Bacillota > Clostridia > Oscillospirales > Oscillospiraceae > Faecousia. The sequence continues at coordinate 586 of JAQXVF010000075.1, read as the reverse complement.
CGTGGTTTCTCCGGTCTCTGCGCCAGATGCGGAAGGCATCTTTCCCGTTCATGCCGCACAGAAACGCGGCAAGGATCATGAAAAGGGCGCAAATCCGTGCGGGAAGATAATTCACCACATCATCCAGTCTGGCAGCCGCCGTGCCGAACCGCAGATAACGGTCGTTCCGGTAACCGATCATGGAATCCATGGTGTTGACCGCCTTATAAAAGCACCCAAGAACACCGCCGATCATCAAGCCGCACACAAATGCCGCAAGTCCGTATTTCAGCATGATCCATCTTCCTCAACCGTGAGCACCCCATCGGTCATCGTGCAGCAAATCAGCCGGCAGTTCTCTATATGATACGCATAGAATCCCTTTTTCGGTACTGCCAGTGCCTCCAGAATCGCCATAATCACGCCGCCGTGAACAACAAAAGCCGCAGAATCCACGCTTTCCATGCATTCCTGAAATGACAGGACACACCGCTCCTTGAAATCCTCCACACATTCCCCCTGGGGGATCTTTCCGGTACAGTTCCGCTCCAGCCAGCTTGCATATTGGGGGTCACCCTGCAGCTCCACATAGTTTTTTCCTTCGAAA
>JAQXVF010000074.1 GCA_029224785.1 Bacillota bacterium | reverse complement strand
ACAGACTCACGGGCCCAGATGCCCTGATCGGTAACGCCCATGGGGTCGACCTTGATGGCATCGTAGCCGTCCTTGATGGCGTCCTCGGTAGCCTTTGCGTAGTCAGCGGGGTCGGTGAGGAACAGATGGTTGGGGCCCCAGCCGAACTGCAGCTGGCTTGCATAGGCGCGGATGCGGTCATTGGTCTTGCCGCCCAGCAGCTGGTAGACAGGCATGTTGTAGGCCTTGCCGACAATGTCCCACAGAGCGGTATCGATGGCGCTCATACCGGCGTTGATGACGGTGCCGCCGCCCATGCCCCAGAAGGTGGAGCGGAAGATGCGCTCCCAGATTTTCTCCGGCTTCAGGGGATCCATGCCGATGATGTACTGACCGTAGTCCCGGGCAATGCCAACCGCCGCATAGTGCGCGGTACCGTAGGACAGACCGACCTCACCGTAGCCATAGATGTCCTTGTGGTCGGTGTTGATCCGCACGCAGACCACCTTGCCCATGACGTTGGGCTTGCATTCAATAACATTCACACTTGTAATTTTCATACAGAGTACACGCTCCTAATCAATTTATAACAGGAGACAGGAACTGTGCAACTGTATGACAGTCGCTTGTTATACAACCATACTACAACGTTTGCCCCCGCTTGTCAATAGCGGAGGCAAAAAATTGTGCAATTTTTCAGGAAAAAATGCCGGCTCCGGGGTCAGGGCTTGCTGTAATAGCTGTAGGAGCGGTGCCGCGCGTCCATAATCGCCTTGATGAAGCGGTCAATGTCCCGGGAACGGATGCTGTCCAGCAGCTCCCGGTGGTGACTCAGGACCCGCTCATAGCTGGACGCATTTTCCTCGAAGGAACGGCGGACGTTCTGCCGCGCCTGCTCATCGATGATGGCCTCCACGGCATCGTAGATCAGATACATCAGTTCGTTCTTGCACAGGGTACAGATGGCCAGATGGAATTGGGCATCGGCTGCGTGAAAGGCCTCCATATCATTTTGCCCGGCGGCCTCCTCCATCTGACGGTTCAGCTCCTCCAGGGTGTGAATATCCCCATCCGAAATGGAGTTTTCCAGAGCAAGACGGACGGCGCCGATCTGAATGATGTTGCGCAGGTCGTTGATCTCGTTGGGGGATTTTCCCAGCAGATTCAGACGGTAAAGCTCGGAAAAATAGGAGCGCAGGTTGAAATCCCGAACAAAAGTACCTTCTCCAACTCTGGTTTCCGTCAGGCCGATGGCACAGCATCTCTGGATGGCGCTGCGCAGGGTCATCCGGCTCACCCCCAGAGACGCGGCCAGCTCCGTTTCGGAGGGGAGCTTTTCACCGGGCTTCCAGGTGCCTTTGAGAATTTCTTCCTGAATGCAGTCGAATGTCTGATCGGACAGGTTGGTTTTTACCAGCTTCTTAACCATGAGTACCTCTTTCGTGTTACAATATAATGTGTGTTGAATAAATCCGAAGAGCTGTCTAGCTGTAATACAATTAGCAATATTAGTATAACAGGGAATGTGGAATAATGCAACTGCTTTCAGGAGAATATCTGAAATATTTTTCTCAAATCTTGCAAATTGTGAGGAGTGAATAAAAGTATCGGTACTATTTTGTCGAAAACGGCGATTTTTTGAAAACCTGCAAATTAAGGTTGACAGACATCTGACGGGGTGCTAATATGCTTGTATAACAGGAGAACAGGAATACAGCAAATACCCCGCTATTCCCATTCTTTCCCCCGGCAACACGATCCCCAAAAGAAAAAATCACCATAGATCCGATTTATTGAGAGGAGAATAATTCAAATGAGTAAGAAACTGTTTGCACTGGCACTGGCTCTTGTCATGGTTCTCTCCCTGGCCGCATGTGGCGGCAGCAGCAACAACGCTCCCGCCGCCGCTCCGGCCGGTGAGAACAAGACCGATGCAAAGACCGAGGAGAAGACCGTCACCCTGCGCCTTGCCTCCGTGGTTGCCAACAGCGAGCTGGAAGCCCGCAGCACCGGTATGTCCGCCGGCCTGATGACCTGGGTGGATACCGTCGAGGCTGAGTCCAACGGCACCATCAAGATCAACATCTTCCCCGACAGCCAGCTGGCCTCCGGCACCGATGCCATTGTCAACGGCATCCAGACCGGCGCTTTTGAAGTGGCCCACTTCACCACCGGCAACTGGTCCGAGTACTCCAACGCCTTCGCCGAGCTGAACGTTCCCTTCCTGTACAACAACTATGACCAGGTGCACGCCATCCTGGAGGGCGAGATCGGCCAGGCTATGAAGGATCAGCTGGAGCAGGATGTTCCCGGCATCAAGCCTCTGGCTTACATCTCCATCGGCTTCCGCAACGTCACCGCTTCCAAGCCCGTCAAGACCGTGGACGACATGAAGGGCCTGAAGATCCGTACCATGAACGACAAGCTGCAGAT
>JAQXVF010000073.1 GCA_029224785.1 Bacillota bacterium | reverse complement strand
TGCTTCGAATGGCCAGTGCTGCAAAAAATGCTCCAGGCAAAAGCATTACAATGCCAAAAACAAGAAAGAATAGCATAGCATAATCTCCTTTTCGATGTGTTACTGTGAACTATTCAAATTTGCTAACTGTTCGTCAAATTCCAGTTTATCGGTCTGTTTAATCATATCATACGGATTCAATATATGCAAATATGCAAGAACAGTCCCGGCAGACATGACTGCCGGGACTGAAACTGTTTTACGAGCACCCACCTTTTGTAGGGGAGGGCTTCTCTTACTGTTTCCGATGGGACAGCATCCAGTCCAGGATGCCATACTCGTTGTGGTAGACCAGAATCCAGCTATTGTGGTTTTCCGCATACAGCTCCCTGGCCGGGACATTGGGATCCAGGCCGATGCCGTAGGCTTCCAGCTCTTCCGGTGTAAAGATTGTAAAGCGGACATCCCGCCTGCCCCGGTCCCAAAGCTGCTGCACCGCGCGCATGATGTAGGCATGGCGGCCCACCGCATGGTCGATGTAGGAGGTTGCCACATACACGGGAACCTCCGGGAAATTGGCCAGGATGGGCCAGGTCTCCCCGTTCATGCTGGGGCAGATGGGTACACAGGCGGCAAACAGGTCCGGCGCCACGGAAACCATTTTGATGGTGCCGCAGCCGCCCATGCTCAAGCCGGTGACATAGACCCGGTGGGGATCCACCTTTCCCTCATCGATCATCCGGCGGATCAGATCGGCCACCTTACCCAGATATCCCCGGACCCAGCCCCGATCCTTTTCCCCGTTGGGAGCATCCTCTCCCACGATCACCTGGAAGGGGTTGTGCCTGGCATTGTTTCTGGCTACCATCTCCTCCATGGTGATATTGCCCGCAGGCGCCTGAGGCGCCATAACGTACATATCCGGCAGACGTTCTGCCAGCTTGATGGGCCCCAGCGTATCCGTAAGCTGCTGCATATTGTCCGTGCCGCAGGCGCCGCCGCCATGGAGGAACAGGATCAGAGGCCGGGGGCCGTGGGCATTCGGCTCATAAATCCGATACACCACACCGTTTTCCACGCAGGGACGGAACAGCTCCTCGTGGAACAGGCAAACCTGATCCACGGTATTCCCGGTGACCTGCAGGCCCAGCTTTTCGCAGGAAACGGAAAAATTGCAGCGGTAGAGGAACGGATCCACCGTCACAGTCAGGACATTGTCCCGGGTTTCCACCGCCGTCACGCCCTTGCAGGGAACGGAGCCGCCGATGTTGCCGAAGCAGCCGGTGCAGGAGAAATCCTCCGGCGTTACCGCAGGCACCGCGCCGTCCATCTCCACGGTGATCGTTTCCATCATTTGACCGAAATCGTGCATAAAGGTATGTGCCGTAATTTTCATTGATTCGCCTGCTTTCTCAGTTTTCCGGATAGATAGCCTGCCGCTTCAGAGGCAGCTTCTCATCCAATGCGACCTGCAGGCAGTGATCCCACAGGCGGAAGTTGTGATCATAGCCCGGTGCACAGATGTATTCCACATCCATGTTCAGCTCCTTCATGACCCGGACATCGTTTTCCACCCGCTGGCGGATGAATTCCTCGCTGCCGCAGACCACCACATATTTCACCTCGGGATCCCCTGCCTCACGGTGCTTCTTCACCTGATAGGCAAGGTCGGCCATACTGCCGTCGATCTGATCCGGTTCACCGAAGGTGGTGTTGTAAAGCCGGAAATTGTTCCGGAAATGGTCGCTCATCAGCTCTTTTTTCAGCACTTCCGGATCCATGTTCATACCGATGCCGCCGGACAGATCCACACAGCAGCAGTAGCGCTCCGGATGATTGACCGCCGCGCCCAGCGCCACATTTCCGCCCATGGCATAGCCGATGATGAAGTTGTCCTCCCGCTTGGGAGAGGAGGCAAACAGCGTCTGGATCACCACGGGCAGCTCCTCCGTCAGGAAGGTCATGTACAGGACTCCGTACTGGGTATCCATGCCGAAGCTGTTGGTGATGTTGGGTGTCACCAGCATCACATGGTTCCGCTGGGCATACTCCTCCACGTTGGTATAACGATAGGTCAGGGTGTCGTCATCTCCGCCGCCATGGATCAGGTAGATGGTCTGGAACTTCATGCCGGGCTGATAGCGGGCCTTTTCCGCCGCCCTGGGCATAGGGTTCTTCACTTTTTCCAGTCCTTTGGACGGAGGGCAGCAGTAGCTGTCCGTAGGGTATGCCACCGTAACATCCACATAACGTCCCAGTGTTTCACTGCGATAGTTAAAACGCATAATTCCCATATTCGATTCCTCATTCCATATTGTATTGCACCCGCAGAATCGTTGATTCCGTTCTGCGCCGGTGTGCCGTATGCAGGTTGCTGTCGGATTCGGCCACTGCCCTCAGCGGATCAAGCCGTATGCCACCGTGCGGACCCGGGGATGGTAGTACCGCTCACCGTTGGGCATCATGTTGTGCATGTACACGATGGATACGCCCTCCGCAGGGTCGGACTCCACCCAGGTGCCGTAGCCGCCGGTCCAGCCGAAGCTGCCCAGAGAACCGTTGTGGTTGCCGAAATTGGGGTCAATAAGGGTGCGGACGCCGAAGCCGTAGCCGTAGCCCTCTTCATAGGGATCCAGGAAGTCCTTCATCTGGTCGGCATTGAGGGTGTTGGTACGCATCAGATCGATGGTCTTTCTGCCCATGATCCGACGGCCCTTGTACTCGCCGCCGTTGGCCAGCATCTGCATCAGGTTGCTGAAATCGCCCACGGTGGAGAACAGACGCGCCCAGCCCATCTCGTTCTCCGGACCGGGAAGGAAGGTCTTTTCCAGAGGGAACACAAAGGGCTTCAGGTTCCCCTCCGGATCCCGGGTGTACAGCTTCACCATCCGCTCCTGGGTGTCTCCAAAGAAATGAGACCGGGTGCTGTTCATCTCCAGGGGGTCAAACAGCATCTCCTGCATGGCATCATCCACGCTCTTGCCGGTGACGGCCTCCACCAGGGCGCAGGTCAGCTCGCTGGCAAAACCATACAGCCACCGGCTTCCGGGTTCAAAAGCCAGGGGCACATTCGCCATGGCTTTCACGTGTTCCCGGTTGGTATAATGCCCCTTTTCCCACAGGGGCTGCATGGCCTTCACCATGGCCCGCAGGGTCACGTCATCCGTCTCCACCGGGAAGTTCACATAGGGAAGGCCGCAGCTCATGGTGAGTACATCCTTGATGTTGATGGGCCGGTCGGTCTCCACGATGTCCACACTGCCGTTGGGATTGCGCACCACCTTATGGCTTGTGCGGTACTCCGGCAGGAACTCGTACAGCGGATCGGTCAGCAGGAATTTGCCCCGCTCATACAGCATCATAGCTGCGGTGTACAGAGGCAGCTTGGAAGTGGACGCATGGCGGAAAATGGAATCCTCCGTCACAGGCTTTCCTGCCTCCGCATCGGCCATGCCGAAATAGCCCTCGTAAACCACCTTATCCCGCTGGACGACCTTCAGGCCGCAGCCGGGAAGTCCTGCATCCACAAATCCCTGCAGCAGCGCATCCATATCTTTTCTGGTTGACATAAGATTCCTCCTTGTGATTTCCTGTTGCCTTCCGTGACAGGACAGATCCCCGTCCTCGTCAGGCGACGTCGGCAATTTGTACGGTTTTTCTTCTGCCGGCAGCCTGTTTTTTATGAATACAGCCCTATTATAGCATATCAACCGGGAAATTCCAACCCTGGAATCATATTTCTTCCCATTCATGCGAAACATTTTTGTATCGTTTTCCGGAGTGTTTTTCGGAGTTGTCATGCTGATGATCCGGCATCAACAGACAAATCCCGGGGTGCGTTTCCCGGATCCTCCGCTTCCCAGGGATCGTTTTCGGGGAAGCACGGTGATTTTCACCACAAAACGCCCCGGATCTTCCGCTTTTGTTCGCAAAAGCGCCGAAATATGGAAAAGAAACGGATTGAAGGTTGTAAAGTTCCGGGAAATCATTATAATGGACATAACATCATCCGATACAAAGGAGTATCCGCATGGAGATACAGACTTCCGCTCTCGGTGGACATCGCAGGGCGCTGGCAGAGGGATTCCGGGACGGCATTCCCATCGGCCTGGGATATCTGGCTGTTGCCTTCTCTCTGGGCATTGCCGCCAAAAAGGCAGGGTTGAATGCCTTTCAGGGCTTCCTGATCAGCCTTCTGAACAACGCCTCCGCCGGCGAATACGCTGCCTTCACCGTGATTGCCGCCGACGCATCCTACTGGGAAATGGCGCTGATTACCCTGATCACCAATGCCCGGTATCTTCTGATGAGCTGTTCTCTGAGCCAGAAGTTCTCTCCGGACACTCCCATGCTCCACCGCCTTCTGGTGGGCTTTGATGTGACCGACGAGCTGTTCGGAATAGCCATTTCCCGGCCCGGTTATCTGGATCCCTTCTATTCCTACGGTGCCTTCCTCCCCGCCCTTCCGGGGTGGGCAGTGGGGACTGCCTTGGGCATTGCAGCCGGCAGCATTCTTCCCGCCCGGATCGTCAGCGCCCTCAGCGTGGCGCTGTTTGGAATGTTTCTGGCCATCATCATCCCTCCCGCCCGAAAGAACCGGGCAGTGTGCCTGTGCGTCCTGGCCAGCTTTGCCGCCAGCGGTCTGTCCGCCGTTCTCCCCTGGCTTCGTACCCTTTCCGGAGGCACCCGGACCATCCTTCTGACCGTGGTCATTGCCTCTGCCGCAGCCCTTTTGTTCCCCATTTCCGACCGGGAGGATGCCGAGTATGACGCATAACATCTATCTGTACATTCTGGTCTGCGCAGGGGTCTCCTTTGCCATCCGGGAGCTGCCCCTGACCCTGATCCGCAAGCCCATCCGGAACCGCTTTCTCCGGTCCTTTCTCTACTACGTTCCCTATGTGACTCTGTCCGTCATGACCTTCCCATCCATCCTGCAGGCCACGGAAAGCCCTGCTGCCGGGTTGTGCGCCCTGGTGTTCGGCATGGCCGCGGCATGGTTTGGCGCCAATTTGTTCCAGGTGGCCGTAGGCTGCTGCGGAATCGTTCTCATTTTAGAATGCTTTCTTTGATCTTCCAATCATAACGCAATCCCCGACGCTGCTGCGCCGGGGATTGTTGATTATCCGTCAGGGAGCGGTTTTCTTCCATTTCGGTTTCCAGTAGGATTTTCCATAGACAAACCATTCCGCCGCCAGGCCTACCGGCAGCGCCGCCAGCACATCCACCATGGAATGCTGCTTGACGAAGGCGGTGGAGAAGCTGATCATCACCGCCATCACCGCCACAAAGACCTTCCACCAGCCGGGCACCTTTCTGTCCTTGCTGAATACGGACACAATGCCCAGAGAATATGCTACATGGAGAGAGGGACATACGCCGGTGTTGGTATCAAAGGAATAGATGAACGCCATGGTTCTGGAAAAAATGTTGTCCCGGGCAAACACCTCCGGCCGGAGATCCTGGCGGGAGGGGTACAGGATGTAGGCGGTCATGGCGATGGCCTGGGTCACCATGATAAAGGTCTGGAGTTTGGAGAAGCTCTCCGGATCATACAGCAGGTAATACAGCAGCGAACCCACCACCAGCACATACCAGAACACGTAAAACACAGCAAAGTATTCGCAGAAGGGGATCCAGTCATCCAGAATACAGTGCATGGGGTGACAGGCTTCCTGGGGGATCAGGTTTTCCGTCAGGACATACAGGAGGAAATACACCACCCAGCCCAGCAGCAGCTTCAGATGGCGGAATCTGGGCTCGTTGATCCGGCTGAAACGGAACTGACGATAGTCAACCACCGGTTTTTTCATTGTCATACACCTCAAAGGGAAGATTTTTCGGGTAATTGCGCCTTCCGATGTTCCGGTAAGGCACCACCGTGTGCAGAGGAAGGCTGCAGGCGATCCGGGCAATGCTGTCCATCAGCTCGTCACAGATCCGGCGGCGTTCCTCCCCGATGGGAGCATCCGCGTGGAAGCGGATGGGCGTTCCCAGATACATTTTTTTCAGCGCCGGTGCGATGTACATGGGCACAAAGGACAACTCCACCCCGGTCTGCTTGTAATAAAACCGGGCCAGATCGATGAATTTATCCTGGAAATCATAGACGATGTTGTTCCGTTTCTGATTGTGCTCCGGATAGATGATGATGTTGGCGCCCTCCTTCAGTCTGGCAATGGACAAACGGAACGTAGAAATGATCCGGGTATCCCGATAGACAGGAATGGTGTGGGCATTGTTGAACACGCACACCGAAAGCGGAACGATCAGCTTGCTCACCATCCGGTAGAACCATTGGACCCGCTTGGGCTTAAAGGACCAGAAGTCCTCAAAGGCATAGTCCGCCACCTCATCCCAATTCATCATCTGTCCCGCGCACCAGATGGCGCGCTCCCCGGGAAAATACAGCTCAGCGGCAATAGGGCCGTTCATCTGGGTGTGGTTGCCCACTACCACACAGGGCTCATCCGGCAGATTCTCCGTCCCAACCACTTCCATTTTGGGATAAACAGCCTTCACAATTCCCCGGATCAGGCGGTATACAGCGGTCCCTTTCAAATCGATTCATCCTCTTCTCTGTAAAATCAGGGCTTCTGAAGAAGTATTATACGCCAGTTCTCCCCAATTGTCAAACCTCCGCCTCCCTTGACTTTTTTTCTCCCGATGATTACAATATATCTGTATATACCTTATGCCCCTGCCCAAATGCCTGCATTTTTGAGTTTCGGAGGGATTTTTTATGATCTACAGAAAGTTTCAGGATCTGGATCTGAGCCTGCTGGGCTTCGGAACCATGCGTTTGCCCACCACTTCTGATGGGGAGATCGACAAAGCCCTGGTAGCGGAAATGACCGACTACGCCTTTTCCAACGGCGTCAACTACATCGACACCGCATACCCCTACATGAGCAGTAAAAGCGAGATCGTCATGGGAGAAATTCTGAAAAAGTATCCCCGGGACAGCTTCTATCTGGCGGACAAATTCCCCGGACATATGCTGATGGGCAGGCCGGCACCCGCTTCCATCTTTGAAGAACAGCTCAAAAAGTGCCAGGTGGAATACTTCGACTTCTATCTGCTGCATAACGTCTACGAGAACAGCATCGGCGTGTACAAGGATCCGGACTACGGCGTACTGGAGTATCTTCTGGAGCAGAAGCGCCTGGGCCGCATCCGGCATCTGGGCTTCTCCTGCCACGGGAATCCGGAGCTTCTGGAGGATTTCCTGCAGTTTGCCGGCGATAAAATGGAGTTCTGCCAGCTTCAGTTCAACTACATGGACTGGACGCTGCAGCGCGTGGAGGAAAAATACCGGATTCTGGAACAATACGGCATCCCCGTCTGGGTCATGGAGCCTGTCCGGGGCGGCAAGCTGGCAGACCTGGGCCCGGAAAACAACGCCCGCCTTGCCAGGTTCCGTCCCGACGCCAGCCCCGCCAGCTTCGCTTTCCGCTGGCTCCAGGGCAAGGAAAACATCCGCATGATCCTCTCCGGCATGAGTGATCTTGCCCAGATGAAGGACAACGTGGCGACCTTCCGGCAGTTGGATCTGCTGACGCCGGAGGAGGATGCCGCCGTGATGGACATTGCAGAGGAGCTGAAAAACGCCATTCCCTGCACCGCCTGCCGCTACTGCTGCGATGGATGCCCCATGGGTCTGGACATTCCGGATCTGATTAGCAAGCTGAACCAGCTCCGGGCCGGCAGCGGCAACACCATCGCCATGCAGCTCGATTCCTTCCCTCAGGACAAGCTGCCTTCGGCCTGCATCGGCTGCGGAAAGTGCGCCAGGGTCTGCCCTCAGAAGATCGACATTCCCGGCGTCATGAAGACCCTGACGGAAGAGGTAGCCAAGCTGCCCAAGTGGTCTGACCAGGTCAAAGCCCGGAATGAGGCGGCCCGGAAAGCCCGGGATTCCATGAATATTTAGTATGAAGTGCGCAGCATCTGCTGCGCACTTTTTATGTCAACCTTTTCATTCTCTCCTGTCGGGCATGCGTCCCGTTTTTCGGGAGGATTTTTGAAAAAGGCTTGTCAAACCGGCCCCGGAAATGGTATACTGAACAGCAGAAATCCCTCCGGCAAGCCTGGAGGACACACAAAGAATACTGGCATCCCAAACGGAAAGGTCCCTGAAACCATGGAAAACGAAAAACCCTGCCGGCTTCTGGTTATCAACCCCGGCTCTACCTCCACCAAAGTCAGCTATTTTGAAAATGACCGCAACCTGTTTACCGAGAGCATCTTCCATGATGCCCCGGTTCTGCTGCAGTATCCAACCGCCAACGACCAGATTCCCATGCGGAAAGCCGTGATTACCGATTTTCTGAAAAGCCACGGCATCGACATTCACAGCATTGATGTGTTTGTGGGCAGAGGCGGCAGCGCTTACTCTCAGCCGTCCGGCGTTATTGCCATTGATGACACCCTGGCACGGGACACCGCCAACGATGTGGGCGGCAGCGACCACCCCGCCAAGCTGGGCGTTCTGCTGGCCTATGCTCTGTGTAAGGAATACGGCGGTAAAATGTACACCGTCAACCCCACCAACGTAGACGAGCTTTGCGACTATGCCCGTCCTACCGGCATCGCCGGACTGTACCGCCGGGCACAGACCCATGTGCTGAACCAGAAGGGCATCGCCGCCATTCACGCTGCCAAGCTGGGAAAGCGGTATGAGGACTGCAATTTCATCGTCAGCCACATTGACGGCGGCATCACCGTCACTGCCCATGCAAAAGGCCGCATGATTGACAGCACTGAGGGTGCCGGCGGAGATGGTCCCTTCACCCCCACCCGTCTGGGTTCCATTCCCGTGATGGAGGTGCTGAGCTACCTGGATCAGGGCCACACCACGGAAGAAATGCGAAAGATGCTGTCCCGCTCCGGGGGATTTGTCAGCCATTTCGGCACGTCGGATGCCAACCGGATCCATGCCCTGGCAGAAGCCGGAGACCCGAAAGCATCCCTGATCTGGAACACCATGATCTATCAGATCGGCAAATCCATCGGCGAGATGGCCGTGGTTCTGAAAGGACAGGTGGACGGCATTCTGCTCACCGGCGGACTGGTTCGGTTCACGGATATTGTGGAGGGCTTGAAGGAATCCTGCGGATGGATCGCGCCCATTTCCGTCTATCCCGGTGAATGCGAGCAGGAGGCCATGGCCTCGGCGGTTTTGGAAGTGATCCGTGGAGAAAAGGAAGCCGCTGTATACACCGGAAAACCTGTCTGGAACGGTTTTCCGTGGGATCATCAGAATACCCGGGAATGAGGTCCCGATGAAATCGAACGCAAGAAAGGAGCATTTGCCATGAAAACGATAGAAGATGTCGCGCAGTATCTCACCGATGCTGGAACCTTTTACCTGTCCACCGAGGACGGGGATCAGCCCAAGTGCCGTCCTCTGGGCATGATTCACCTGATTGACGGTCAGATCTATTTTGGCATCGGTGACTTCAAGGATGTGTACCGGCAGATGAGCCGGAACCCCAAGGTGGAGATCGTGGCCTGTCAGAAGGGAGACTGGCTCCGGCTGTACGGCACGGCGGTGTTTGAGCCGGATTACACCATCGCCAACGGCATTCTGGAGAAGGCTCCCTTCCTGAGGACCCTCTACAATGAAACCAACGGACACAAGCTGGCTATTTTCCATTTGGAAAACGCCACCGCAGAGTTCCGCTCCATGATGAAGGTAGAGGAAAGCCTCCGGTTCTGACTCCATACATAATTGCCGCCGGCAGAAGCCGGCGGCAATGCTTTTTATTCGAGACAGCCGTATGCCACGGTTCTCAGGCGCAGGTGGTGGTACTCTTCCTCGTTGGGCATCATGTTGTGCATATACACGATGGCCACGTTCTCGCTGGGATCCGCCTCGGACCAGATGCCGGAGCCGCCGGTCCATCCGAACGCGCCCAGAGAGCCGTTGTGGTTCCCCGCAGCCTTGTCCATCAGGGTCCGGACCCCCAGGCCGTAGCCATAGCCCGCCAGATAGGTGTTGTGGAAATCCCGGAGCTGATCCTCGTTGAGATAGTTGGTGCGCATCAGGTCGATGGTCTTTCTGCCCAGGAACTGCCGGTCCTTGTACCGGCCGCCGTTGGCCAGCATGCCCATGAACCGGGCGAAATCCCGGCAGCTTGCGTTCAGATTTGCCCGGGAGCCTTCCGGCACGGAGCCAACCATCAGGGTCGCATCCATCTCCGCCGGAAGCTTCACGATCTTGCCGTCTTTTTTGGTATAGTTGCAGACCAGACGCTTGTACATTTCCTCATCCAGCAGAGTGGCGGTATCCTCCATCTCCATGGGCCGGATGATCCGCTCCAGCATATTGGCCCGGACGGTCTTTCCGGTGACTTCCTCCACCACTGCGCCGATGATCTCGCTGCCGAAGCCATACTGCCACCGGGTGCCCGGCTCAAACATCACAGGAACCTTGCTCATTTCCCGGACCTGTTCCCGGAGGGTGGGGATCCTACCGTCCTTGCACAGCTCCGCCATCACTGCGTTCATCCCGTTTAAGGTGGGATTGACCGGTGATCCTCCCATGGGGGACATACAGTAGGGCATTCCACAGGCCATGGTCAGGGCATCCAGGATGGTCATGGGCTTGTCCAGGGGCCTGACCACCACCTCTCCGTTGGGAAGCGTGACAAATTTTTCGGTACTGCGCCACTCCGGCAGGATGGTATACAGCGGGTCGCTGAGCAGGAACTCTCCCTGCTCAAACAGCTGCATGAGAATCACATAGGTAAAGAGCTTTGTGGTAGAAGCCTGGCGGAAGATCGAATGCTCGTACACAGGCTTCCGGGCCTCCACATCCGCATAGCCGGCATATCCCTCATAAATCGGCTCTCCATCCTTGACAATCACGCAGGCACAGCCGGGAACGCTTCTCTCGGCAAACCGGTTCAGCAGCCGGTCCAGTTTCTGAAAATCCATACTGACACCCCTTTCCATATCTTTACAGCTTGTTGGCTGCATTTCAAAAGAATACACAATGATTATACCATATTGCCGTGTCGTTTGCAACAATTTCACGAAAAATCACATTCCGGCATGGCATCGGGATCCGGAAATGGAGGGATCCGTCATGGGAAGTCTCTGCTTTCTGCAAAAGATTCCCGAAAAACAGAAAAAAAGGTTGCGTTTTTGGTGCAAATCTGCTTTACTATATATGGTTCATGAATCTGCTGCAGACCGCAGCGCGAAGATACAGGAGTGTAACGGAATATGGAAATGCTGAAACCCATCAAAGAAGGAAAAGTGCGTGAGATCTATGACAACGGATCTTCCCTGATCATGGTCGCAACCGACCGGATCAGCTGCTTCGATGTGATCCTGAAGAACACCGTGTCCGGCAAGGGCGCTGTTCTGACCCAGATGAGCAAGTTCTGGTTTGACCTGACCCAGGACATCATCCCCAATCACATGATCACCGTGGACAACAACGAGATGCCTGAATTCTTCCGGCAGCCCCAGTACAAGGGCAAATGTATGCAGTGCCGCAAGCTGACTATGCTGCCGGTGGAATGCATCGTTCGGGGCTACATCACCGGCTCCGGCTGGGCATCCTACAAGGAAACCGGCACCGTCTGCGGCATCCGGCTGCCCGAGGGCCTGCAGGAAAGCCAGAAGCTGCCCGAGCCTATTTACACTCCCAGCACCAAGGCAGAGATCGGTGACCACGACGAGAACATCAGCTTCGAGCAGAGCGTGGACTACCTGGAAAAGCGCTTCCCCGGGAAGGGACGTCAGTACGCCGAAAAGCTGCGGGACACCACCATCGCCATCTACAAGAAGTGTGCCGACTACGCCCTGAGCCGGGGCATCATCATTGCCGACACCAAGCTGGAGTTCGGCATTGACGAGGACGGCAACTTTGTGGTCGGCGACGAGATGTTGACCCCCGACTCCAGCCGCTTCTGGCCTGCGGACCAGTTTGAGGTAGGCCACGGCCAGCCCAGCTTTGACAAGCAGTTCGCCCGGGATTGGCTCAAGAGCAACCGGCACGATTGGGAGCTGCCTCAGGAGATCGTGGACAAGACCATCGCCAAGTACCTCCAGGCATACAAAATGCTCACTGGCAAGGATCTGGATATCTGAAATCCAACAGCGCACAACCGGGATTCCGGCTGTGCGCTGCTTTTTGTTCAGGACAATTCTCTTCCGCAATGGGTACAAAACTTGTGGTCGTCGCCCACCCGGGCGCCGCAATGGGGACAGTAACGGATCGCTCCCCTTGCCATCGGCTCCTCCGGGTCTCTCCGGACACCGTAGCGAAGGTTCAGAGGATCCGGTTCCTCCTCATCGTCCGTGATGTCAAAGGACGAATACCGGTTCTTTCCCCGGGCATTTCGGAAGTTGTAGACCGTCTGCACCAGGGCAATCCCCGTCCAGAGCACACCGAACAATGCAAAAAAACCATTCGCCTGTGCCGCCAGCACCGTCCACAAGATACCGAAGCAAATCATAAAGATGCCCACGATGCCTCCCATCATGGACGGGCCTCTTCCGGGTTTTATGCTTTTCATAGGTCTCTCCTTTCTGTCTTACAGCCCACGAAGGCTGCGCAGCACTCTGTCGATTTGAGAAATGGCTTCCTCCACCTGGCTTCGGGCAGTGTTGATCCGGTCCAGAACCATCCAGTCCACAAAGAAATTGTCGAAAAACCAGTCGGCAAAGGTCAGGAAGTCTCCTGTCTCCACCCGAAGATCGCAGATCCTCTGTACATCCTTCAGTTCATTCTGGAACAAGCGGACATCCCGTTTTGCCTGGTCCATGTATTGCTGGGCATTTTCCATTTTGGAATGCTTGATCAGGGCGGTGAGGAAGCCTCCCTTGGAAAACATATCCACAACACCCCAGTTTCTGGCGCGGTTCAGCTCATCCAGGGCACATTGCAGGCTGCTCTTGGCTTTCACGCCGGCAGCAATGGCCTCGTCTCGCTCTTTCGCAAGTCCATATTCCACAGCATTTCCTCCTTACCAGTGGCAGTAGTGATAATGAAACGGGTTGAAGCAAAAGATTCTGTGGCAGTGCCAGGGGAAAAACAGACAGCTCAGAATCTTCAGCGGAAGCAGCACCACCCACAGGATGATTCTGCATACCAGGACCAGCATACCGAACAGCAGAGCAAAGATCATCATTGCACTCCCTCCTTACTTGATTGGATGCCCCCATCATACCGCCCCTTCCCGGAAAAATACAGGGCGGTGTGTGCAGAAAAGCCGGGGTTATTCTTCGGGAAGTGCAAAATAGCTCCTACCGCGTCATTTCCTCCGGCAGATAGCCGTTGGCTTTCCGATTCCGGATCCAAAGCTGCAGGCTGTCCACCGAGAGAGCCAACTTTTCCAACACCGTTTCAATTTCCGCAAAATCCGCATACTCCTGGGCAGTCACTTCCCCGTCCGAAACAATCTCCAGCAGCCGGGTCTTGATGGCATCCACCTGATTCAGGGCAGCAAAGGTCTCCACGGCGATCTGGGGCAGGGTCTTCAGCCGGATATCCCGGCCGTTCTGCCCGCCTACGGCGCAGTCGTTCCGGCAATAGTAGCTGCACAGCTCCGGTGCCCGGTACCCACGGGAAAGCTCCACCACGTCCCGGGGCTGGATCGGGATCCTGCCGTTTTCCAGCCGCTCCAGCCGTTCCGGGGAGATCGTCTCCATCCGGGCGCTGGCCTCCTCCCGGGAATACCCCAGGTCCTCCCGCTTTCGCTGATAGACCGTCTTGTTCTCTTTTACGGATCGCTTTCCCATATCCACTCCCCCTTTTTCTGTATTATATGGGATCCGGCATCAAAAAACAAGCCCGCTCTGCCGTTGGTTCCATCCCCTTGACATCCGTCAGGAAACCATGTATGCTTATAAAAAACACGAGAAACGGAGAATCAAATGAAAAAATGGTTTCGTCGGGACTCCTCCGCCATGGAGCGGCTGTCCTCTTTGACCGATCTGATGGTCCTGAGCATTCTGTGGCTGCTTTGCTGCCTCCCGGTGGTCACCATCGGTGCATCCACCGCAGCCATGTATTCCGTTACCTTTGAGATGTCCCGGGGAGATTACGGAAACACCGCCTCCCGGTTTTTTGCCGCCTTCCGCAGCAGTTTCAAATCGGGCACAATGGTGCTTCTGCTCTCTGCCCTGCCCGTGGTGTTCAGCACACTGCTGCTTTTGTCCATGTTTTCGGATATCTATCCCGATGCCTACGTCATCAAAGCGCTGCTCTCCGGCCCCGCCATCGCCATTCTGCTGACTCAGGGATATCTGTTCCCTCTGGTCTCCCAGTTTGAATGCGGCTGTCTGACCGCATACAAGCAGTCCTTTCTTTTGATGGCGGGCAACCTCCTCATTTCCCTGCTCATTGCGCTGATCCGGGTGCTGCCCCTGCTCCTGACGCTCTTCTTCCCGGTGCTTTTCCTGCGGACCTTCTTCCTGTGGCTGCTGTTTGGTCCGGCCCTGTCTGCCCGGATCATCACCATCTTTCTGAAAAAGGTCTTCCGCCCTCTCCGCCAGGAGGAAGCAGGCACAGAAAACGCGGAGGAAGATTCTCCGTAACCTGTTTTCTCTTCCGGCGTTGAAAACTCCCCATCCCAAACCGGGATGGGGAGTATCTTTACTGTTGGTTCCGAAAAACCCGTCAGCCGCTGGCCCTTTCCCGGATCTCCCAGGGCAGGGACTCGGAGGAGGCGATGCCGCCGTTCATCAGCGTCAGCAGCTTCTCTGCGGCCACGCTTCCCACATTGGGCCCCGGATGGGCCAGGGAGGTGATGGGCGGCGA